>JAEUQS010000853.1 GCA_016789625.1 Acidobacteriota bacterium
AAAAAGATGTCGTCGCCTTTCGCCCAGAACGCTCCGCGGGCGTTGGGGGCCTTCGCGATGAGGAAGGGCTTGCCGCCGTCGAGCGCGACCTTGAAGAGCTGGCCGCCGCGGAAGAACCCCACCCACCGCCCGTCGGGCGAGAAGAACGGGCCGTCACCGCCTTCGGTGCCCGGGATCTCGGCGGCCCCGGAACCGTCCAGCGCATGCCGCACGAGAACGCTCGTGGCCCCGGACGTCGCGGTGTAGACGAACGTCTTCCCGTCGGGCGAGATCGCGATGCAGCCGGGGTCGTGCGCGAGGGAGAGAGCGCCGGGCGGCAGCGGCAGCGCGAGGCGCATTCCCGGGAGGCCGGCAGGCGACGGTCTCGGGAGGAGCCGGCCCACGAGCACTCCGGCGGCGAAGAGAGCGAGCGCCGCCGCGATGGCGTTGCCGAGGCGGGCGCGCTTGCGCGGCTCGGGCGCCGAGGACAGTGCGGTCGCGCTCGAGCGGGAAACGGATCCATCCAGGATGGCCTTGAGCGCGAACGCCAGGTCGTGAGCCGAGCGGAACCGGTCGTCGGGCTCCTTCTCGAGAGCGCGCCTCAGCACGCGGTCGACGAGCGGCGTGCCGAGGCCCTCGGCCGGGATCTCGGGCGGGTCTTCCTTGAGGACGGCGGCGATCGTCTCGGCGTCGGTCTCGCGGCGAAACGCCTCGCGACCCGCGAGCATCTCGTAGAGCACGCAGCCGAACGAGAAGATGTCGGCCCGGCCGTCGACCTCCATGCCCTTGAGCTGCTCGGGCGACATGTAGCCCATGGTGCCCACGACGAGTCCGGGCCCCGTGAGCCGCGACGGACGGTCGCCCGAGAGCGTGCGGGCGAGGCCGAAGTCCAGGATCTTCACGTGGCCGTCCCGCGTGATGAAGACGTTCTCGGGCTTGAGGTCGCGGTGCACGATCCCCCGGTCGTGGGCGGCGGCCAGCCCCTGTGCGAGCTGCAGCGCCCAGTCGAGCGTCTTCCGGAGCGGGATGGGCCCCGCTTCGAGCCGCTCGAGCAGCGTCTGCCCCTCGAGGAGCTCCATCACCGCGTAGAGGCGGCCCTCGTGCCGGCCGACGTCGTGGATCGCGAGGAGATTCGGATGCGAAAGGAGCGCGACGGCCCGGGCTTCCTGCTCGAAACGACGAGAGGATTCGGGGGACAGGGCCACGGAGTCCGGGAGGATCTTGATGGCGACGTCCCGATCGAGCCGCGTGTCCCGCGCGCGGTAGACCTCGCCCATCCCGCCGGTGCCGAGGCGGGAGACGATGCGGTAAGGGCCGAGGCTCGTACCGGGTGTCAGCATGCGGCAGCCGAGGTTAGGTCATCCCGTGTGCCGGGCGATAACCGTTCGTTCAGGGAGCGTTCCGGCCACAATGCGGTCATGACGATCGATTCGGCCTCGCAGCATCCCGACGCCTGGCAGACCGCGGTGAAACGCATCGCCCCGCAGATCGTGCGGATCAGGACCCAGGAGTCCTCGGGCACGGGCTTCCTCGTGGCCCGCATGAAGACCGGCCCGCGCTGCGGCCTCGCGACGGCCGCGCACGTGGTGGAGCACGCGAGCAGGGAGGCCGGCACGATCACGCTGGTCCACGAGGGTTCCGGGAGGCCGCTCGAGCTCACCGCGGGGAAGCGGCGCCTCCAGCTGGACTCGGGCGCTGACACGGCGGCCCTGGTGTTCGAGAACGAGACGTTCGAGCTGCCCGCGGACCTCGTTCCGCTGATCCCGGCGGAGAAGTTCCTCATGCCCGGCGCGGCCGTCGGCTGGCTGGGCTATCCCGACGTGTGGCCGGAGCAGCTCTGTTTCTTCGGGGGCCGGGTGAGCTGCTACTCCGAGAGCGAGCACGCGTACCTGCTCGACGGCGTCTCGATCGACGGCCTGAGCGGCGGACCCGTGTTCCATCTGGCTCCGGACGGCGAGCCCGTGATCATCGGCGTGCTCTCCGAGTACATCTCGAATCGCACGCCGCGAGGCCCGCTGCCGGGTCTTTCGATGGCGCGCGACGTCTACCGGTTCCACGCCATGGCGGACCAGTTCCGCTCGTGGGACGAGAAGCCGCCCAAGGGCTGAGCCTTCGCCGCTGAACTAAGATGGGTAACGAGGGGAGACCCCGTGGAGTCCATCCATTCGTTTCACATCCCGGTGATGGGCACCGGTCATTCCGCCGACACCCCCATTCGCATCGCTCATCTGGGTATCTCGTCCGTCATCTCGCTCGTGGACGATCTCCTTCTCGAGAAGCTGCGTAAACACTATTGCGGGATCTACGGCCTGCCCTTCCAGGGCATCTCACGGTACGAAGACGACGGGCGGGCCCGGCGGATCACGGCGTACCTCGAAACGGTGCGGGAGATCGTCGGCAAGCGCATGGACGCCGTTCGCAACGAGCCGTTCGGCGGGCCCAACGACAAGACCCGGTACTTCGAGCTGCTGCCGTCGGAGAGCCCGCTCGCGCGGGACTACGCGGTTCTGAAGACGCTCGGCGAAGGGCCCGAACGGGAGGCTCTCGAGCGGGATCTCACGGCCCGGATGCGGCCGGGCTCGATCGACGTGAACATCATGGTCAAGCTGGACCGGATCAACTTCGACCGCGAAGGCGCTCCGCTCAGCGACGAGTTCAATGACGCGAAGGCCGCGCTCCGGGGCTTCGCCGTGTCCTCGCTGGAATCGAGCCTGATCCTCTCAGCGGGAATGAACCAGGGACTGTTCACGTACATGTCCGGCTTCCGCGATTTCTACAGGGACGAAGCCGGCCGGCTGAAGAAGCGGATCATCATCAAGGTCAGCGACTTCCGCTCGGCGCTCATCCAGGGAAAGGTGCTCGCGAAGAAGGGGCTCGAGGTGCACGAGTTCCGCATCGAGTCGGGGCTCAACTGCGGTGGGCACGCGTTCGCGTCGAACGGCTTCCTGCTGCCCCACATCCTCCGCGACTTCCAGGCCAGCCGGCCCACGCTGTCGACCGAGCTCCGGCCGCTGATCCAGAAGCACTACGAGAAGATGGGCTGGACGTATCCCGAGAGCGCCCGGAGCCACGAGCCTCTCGTCACCGTGCAGGGCGGCATCGGGACGCACGGCGAGGTTCGCCGGCTGCGCGAGGGCTTCGGCATGGACCTGACGGGCTGGGCGAGCCCGTTCCTCCTGGTGGCCGAGGCCACGTGCGTGGACGACCCCACGCGCGAGCTGCTCCGGAGGGCCGAGGGGAAGGACCTCTACCTCAGCGACGTCTCGCCGCTCGGCGTTCCGTTCAACAACCTGCGCAGCACCGGCTCGGAGACGTGGACCCAGGCGAACGTGGATGCCGGGAGGCCGGGATCCGCCTGCCCGAGCGGGTTCCTGGCGGCCAACACGGAGTTCAGCGAGAAGCCGCTCTGTACCGCGGGACGGGAGTTCCAGGATCAGAAGCTCGCGCAGATCGAAGCGC
>JAEUQS010000859.1 GCA_016789625.1 Acidobacteriota bacterium
TCGCTGCCCGCCACGCCGCCGCCCAGGGCCGAGAAGATCCCCGCGTCCCCCCTGCCGATCACGCCGGCGCCCCCGCCGGCGCGCGACCGCGGGATCTTGGTGAGCGACATGATGCCGTCGCTCGTGATGACGATCTCACCGTCCTCCGAGAGGCCCTTGGGCATCGCGGGCGTGGTGCCGACCGCGATGACGATCTTCTCGGCGTGGACGATCTGATCGTCCCCGCCGCCGGAGTGGTGAGGCTCCGCCCCTCCGGGGCTGCGCACCACCACGGTATGTGGGTCGAGAAACGACGCCGTCCCGCGCACGAGCAGCACGTCGTTGCGCGCGAGCTGCTTCTCCACGATGGCCGACTCCACGGCGATCACCTCGTGAACGCGGCCGAGGAGGTCCTCGGCGCTGGGCCGCGCCTCGATGCGGAGCGGCCCCTTGCGGCGGTCGAAGCGGCCTCCGAGGCTCGCGTAGAAGAGCACGGCCTCGCGGAACGTCTTGCTCGGAATGGTGCCGGTGTCGAGGCAGACGCCGCCCACGATGCGGCGCTTCTCCACGATGACGGCCCTTTTCCCCAGCTTCGCCGCCTGCACGGCAGCCTTCTGCCCCGCCGGGCCGCTCCCCAGACACAGGAGGTCCGTTTCGATGCGCATGCGAGCGCGATCGTATCGAACGTCCTATCGGGATCGGGGCGAGATCGTCGTGGGCACCGCGCCGGGTATCCCGGTCGCTGGGGGCAGCGCGGCGACCTTGGGACCCGGCCTCACCAGGCTGCTCAGCGCCGCGCGCTCGCCGCCGATCTTGCTCAGGGCGAGAGCGCCGGCCGCCATCGCGCTCGGAAGGGGCCCGACCTGGAGCAGCGCCTGATCCGAAGGCGCGTTGCCCGCGCGACGGCCCTCGCCGTCCAGCGCGGCATACACGAGCGGCGGGACGAGGCCCATCCACGGATCCCGCCGCGGCGTGAGGAAGACCTCGTCGTAGATGCGGTCGGTGAAGGCCGCGAGGTTGGACGGCCCCGCGTCCACGCGCGTGAGCCAGCGGTGGAGCGTGGGCCTCAGGACCGTTTCGTTGTGGGTCATGTCTTCCGTCATCACGGCCTCGAACGCCTCGACGGCCTTCCCGAAGGAATCTCCCTCGTAGACACCGCGGGTCTTGAGCCGCATCAGCGCCTTCGACCGCTCGTCGAGTCGCGCGGGGACGAGCGCTCCCGTTCCCGCGGCCAGCCGGTCGACGTGGTGGCGGCGGAGCGCGGCGGATCGCTCCTTCGCGCCCGCGGGCAGAGACTTCGCGATCGCGGCCGCGAGCCGGATCTCCGAGAGGAACGCGTCCGGCCCGTACACGCCGGGAAGCACGTCGACCACCTCGGCGCGGGAGGTGAGCACGTAGTGAAGGCTGTTGCCCGTGATGGTGCGTTCGATCCGCCGTCCGTCGCCGTAGTCGATGGTGATGCGGGGCACGGGCCGCACGCTCTCCCAGTGGAGGACGAAGCCTTCACGAAGCGCCTCGGAGACCTCGGCGTTCGCGTAGAGCGCCGTGCGGAAGAAGCGGCTGTTGGCGCAGGAGAGGTCCTCGCCGAGATCCCCCAGGAGGCGCAGGGAGAGGATCGGACGGCCCGTCGCCGTCGCCGCCGCGCGGGCCTCGTCGAGGCTCGTGTACCAGTAGAGGCGAGAGAAGGAGGCGTCCTTCTGACGCGCAACCGCGTCGATCGCCGCGGCGACCGTGAGCGCGGCGTCCTTCGGCGCCGCGGCCAGGCGCGCGGCATCCGCCTTCGTGGCAAAGAGCGCCTCGAGGCCGGAAGGTCCCATCGCCCGGAGCTCCGCGCGCGCTTTCTGAGCGTCGACGGGATTCCCATGCACGGCGACCCTTGCGAGATCGCCGGTGTTGGCTCCGAGTGCGAGTCCCGAGAGGAGGAGGGGAAGACCGGCTGCGCGCAAACTCATGGGGCTCTCCTTCGACGACCAAGTTAGGCCGCTTCCGGAGAGCCCGCTCCCAAAGACAGGTAAAAGCCTTATCGGGGCTTCAGAGCCGCGACGACCTTCTCCATGGCATCCCGCGAATCGCCGAACAGCATCTTCGTCACGGGTTTGTAGAACAGCGGGTTGTCCACGCCGGCGTAGCCCGTCGCGCGGCTCCGCTTGTTCACGACCACGAGCCTGGACTTCCACACCTGGAGGACCGGCATGCCGTAGATCGGGCTCGACGGATCGTCCTCGGCGCCCGGGTTCACGATGTCGTTCGCGCCGATGACGATCGCGACGTCCGTCGTCGGGAAGTCGTGGTTGATCTCGTCCATCTCGAGGACGATGTCGTACGGCACGTTGGCCTCGGCGAGGAGCACGTTCATGTGGCCCGGCAGACGTCCCGCGACCGGGTGGATCGCGAAGCGCACCTGCACGCCCATGCCGCGCAGGATGTCCGAGAGCTCCCGCACGCGGTGCTGCGCGCGGGAGACCGCCATGCCGTAGCCGGGCACGATGACGACGTGTTTCGCGGCCTTCAGCGCGGCAGCGAGGGCGATCGCGTCGATCTCCTGGACCTCGCCCTGCTCGCCCGGAACCTGCGGCGGAGCCGTGCCGCTCTCGGCCCCGAAGCCGCCGAAGATGACGTTCCAGATGGAACGGTTCATCGCGCGGCACATGATCGCGCTCAGGATCGCGCCCGAGGAGCCCACGAGCGCGCCCGTCACGATGAGAAGGTCGTTCCCGAGCATGAAGCCGGCGGCCGAGGCCGTCCAGCCGGAGTAGCTGTTCAGCATCGAGACGACGACGGGCATGTCCGCGCCGCCGATGCCGGCCACGAGGTGCATGCCCAGCACGCCGGCGAGCGCCGTGCCCGCGAGGAGCGCGGCGAACACGTGGCCCGAGCCCGCGTACAGCACGCCGCACGCGATCGAGCCCAGGAGGAGCGCGAGGTTCAGCACGTGGCGCCCCGGAAGCAGCAGCGGACGGCCCGAGACCGAGCCCTTGAGCTTCAGGAACGCGAGCACGGAGCCCGTGAACGTGAGCGCGCCGATGAGAACGTCGAGGTACACCTCGATGCGCGTCACCGTGCCGCCGTGAGCCCCTTCGGAAAGCTCGTGCGCGTAGCCCACGAGGACCGCCGCGAGGCCCACGAAGCTGTGGAGCAGCGCCACCAGCTCGGGCATCTGCGTCATGCCGACGCGCGCGGCCATCATCGCGCCGATGACGGCTCCGATTCCGATCGCGCCGATGATGAGCCCGTTGGGAACCGGGCCGGGCAGCGTGAGCGTGGCGACGACGGCGATCGCCATGCCGAAGATTCCGTAGACGTTGCCGCGGCGCGACGTGGTCTGGCTGGAGAGGCCGCGGAGCGAGAGGATGAAGAGCACCGCGGCGGCGAGATAGGCGAACCCGACGAGGACGGCGGAAGTGGTCATCTCTGCTCCGTCCTCACTTGTGGAACATGGCGAGCATGCGGCGCGTCACGAGGAAGCCGCCTGCGATGTTGATGGTCGCGAAGAGCGTGGCGAAGGCGGCCACGAGGAGCGCCGTCGTCACCGGACCGCGGCCACCCAGAAGCCCGCCCACGACGATGACGCCCGAGATCGCGTTGGTCACCGACATGAGCGGCGTGTGGAGGGCGGGGGTCACGTTCCACACGACCTGCCAGCCGATGAAGAGCGCCAGGATGAACACCGTGAAGTGCTGGAGGAAGGCCGACGTCTCCGGAGAGACGGGCAGATCGGGCTGTGCGAACCGCATCACGAACCAGCCCGCGGCCACGAGGAGCCCCACCACCGCGGCGATGGCGCCGCCTTCCTTCGTGGGGGGCTTGAGCGCCGGGACGAGCACGGCCGGAGCCGGGGCGGCGGCGACAATCTCGGTGGTCTTGGCCGGAGCCGGAGGCTCCTCGCCTTCCCGCGAGATCTTCACCTCGGGCTCCACCTTCTTCGGTGGAGGCGGGGGCCAGGTGATCTCGCCCTCGTGCGCGATGAGCGCGCCGCGGACGATGTCGTTGCCGATGTCGATCTTGAAGCCCTTGGCCCCTCCCATCTCGTTGAGGAGGTGGTAGAGGTTCGTGCCGTAGAGGTCCGAGGCGACGTTCGCCATGCGGCTCGGCATGTCGGCGTAGCCGATGATCGTCACGCCGAACGCGGAGACGACCTCGCCCGGCTTGGTGAGCTCGCAGTTGCCGCCCTGCTCGGCCGCGAGGTCCACGATGACCGAGCCCGGCTTCATGGCCGCGACCATCTCCTTGGTCCAGAGCTTCGGCGCGGGCTTGCCGGGGATGAGCGCGGTGGTGATGACGATGTTGACCTCGGCCGCCTGCGCCAGGAAGAGCGCCATCTCGGCCTCGATGAAGGCCGGGGACATCTCCTTGGCGTAGCCGCCTCCGCCCTCGCCGTCTTCCTGGATCTTCACCTCGAGGAACTCGCCGCCGAGGCTCTCGACCTGCTCGCGCACCTGCGGCCGCGTGTCGAAGGCCCTCACGATGGCGCCCAGCCCGCGGGCGGCCGCGACCGCCGCGAGGCCCGCGACGCCGGCGCCCACGATGAGCACCTTGGCGGGCGGCACCTTGCCCGCGGCGGTCATCTGGCCCGTGAAGAAGCTGCCGAAGCGGGTGGCCGCCTCGACGACCGCGCGGTAGCCCGCGATGTTGGCCATCGAGGAGAGCGCGTCGACTTTCTGCGCCCGGCTGATGCGCGGAATGCAGTCCACGGCGAGGACCGTGGCCTTGCGCGCCTTCAGGCGTTCGAGCGTTTCGCGGTTCTGGGCCGGGAAGAAGAAGGAGACCACCGCGCCGCCCTCGCGAATCCGATCGGCCTCGTGCCCGTCGCCGGGAATCGCCTCCGGGCTGCGCACCTTCGCGACGATGTCGGCCCGCTCCCAGACGTCGGCGGCGGCCGGAGCGATCTCGGCTCCCGCGCTGAGGTACTGGGTGTCGGGAAAGCTGGCGGCGGCTCCGGCCCCCGTCTCGACGAGGACCTCCCAGCCTTCCTTGACCAGCTTGGCGACGGTGGGCGGCGAGCACGCGACGCGGCGCTCCCCGACGTGGATTTCCTTGACGATTCCGAGCTTCTTCGCCATATGCCCGGTGACGCTACAGGCCGGGGACCGTCCCGTCCACCCTGCGCCTGCATCAGTGATCGAGCGGTTACGCGCTCCGCATCTCCTCCGCGAGCAGGCGGCGCAGATCCCCGGACGGCCGCGGCGCCAGCCCCAGCGCGGCGGCGGCCCGGGCCATTTCCCTCACGAGGAGCTCCAGGGGCAACCCGCGGCGGAGCGCCTCGATGAAGTAACGCAGCCCGTCGGCATCGGGGGCGCGCTCGAGGAGGAGCTCGTACGCGCGCGCCGCGAGCGAGGCGGCCGGGAATCGCACCGGCGCGCCCGGGCGGGCGGAGACGGGACCGGCCAGGGACGGACGGCCCTCGACGTCGATGAGGAGCTCGCCCTCGAACGGCATCTCCGGCAGACGGAGGTCCACGAGGACCGCGCCCGGCTCCTCCGGCGGAGGCAGGGTCTCGAGCTCACGGAGCGGCTCGGGGGCGCGGGAACGGAGGCGGAGGCCCACGGGCCCCGCCCCCTCCGGCCTCACGGTCAGGATCGCCGCGATCCGGCTTCCGCAGGTGCCGCTGAGAAGCGTTCGGTCGATGGAAAGCGCGGCGGAGTCCATGCTCACCAGTGTCGCGGACAACCGGAATCCCACGAGGTATCTCGCCCGGGGGGCGAGATACCCGCTTTTATCGCCACTTTGACTCCCCCCGCGCGCAGGGCCTTCTAGACTTCGAACGCATGCGGATCCTCGTGGTCGAAGACGATCTCTCCCTGCGGGAAGGCCTGCTGGAGCTCCTGTCCACGGCGGGCCACCAGCCCGAGGGCGTGGCCGACGGGACGCTCGCGACGGAGCGGGGTCTGGCCGAGGCCTGGGACCTCGTGCTCCTCGACCTCATGCTCCCGGGCCGCGACGGGGTCGACGTGTGTCGCCGGCTGCGGGAAGCGAGACCCGGGATGCCGATCCTCATGCTCACGGCCCGCGCCGGAGAGGACGACGTGGTGCGCGGCCTCAACGCCGGCGCCGACGACTACGTCACCAAGCCGTTCGGCGCGCGGGAGCTCCTGGCGCGCATCGTCTCGGTGACGCGGCGCCTCGCCCGCGAGCCGGGCGATCCCGAGGTGCTCGAAAGCGACGGGTGCGAGATGGACCTCGCGCGTCACGTCGCCCGCCGGGGCGGCGTGGCGGTCGCGCTGACGCCCAAGGAGACCGGGATCCTGCGCTGGCTGTACCGCCATCGCGCGGCCACCGTCACGAGGAAGGACCTCCTCGTGAACGTATGGAACGTGAGCGGCGACCTCACCACGCGCACCGTCGACGTCACCATCGCGAACCTCCGGGCCAAGATCGAGCGCGATTCCAGGAAGCCCCGGATCGTCGTCGCCGTGAAGGGCGCGGGCTACGCGTGGGGAGGCGGGTGAAGGGACTCCGCACGCTGCTCCTCGTGCTGGCGGCCGTGGGTGTGCCGCTCGGGTCCTGGGCGGCCGCGATCCGGTACGAGAACGCCCGGCGGGCCGAGCGCATCCGCGCCGAGCCCCCGGCGCTCGCCCGCGCCACGGCGGAGCGCCTCGCGCGAAACCTCGTGCAGAGGCTCACGGAGCTGAAGGAGCGGGAGGCGCGCCGGCCCTACTACCATTACCAGAGCCTCTTCTACGAGGAAGGGCCGCGCAACGTGGCCCTCCAGCGCTCACCGCTCAACTCGAGCGTCGACGACCCTCTCGTGGCCGCGTACTTCCAGAGCGACTCCGCGGGCAAGCTCGTCTACCCCGCGCTGAAGGATCCCTTCAGACGGCCCGAGGCCGCGCCCTCGGACGAGCTGACCCGCCTCTCCCAGGTGGCGCGCCGGCTCGTCGAGGCCTCGCGGCCCCGGCTGGAGCTGGACTCGAGCGCCCTCGCCGTGACGCAGAACGTGAGCCGCACCAACTGGGTCCAGCAGCAGTCCGCGCAGTCGCTGTCCTTCTCGGCGCCGGCCCCTCCCGCGCCGCCGAAGCTCGCTCCCCGGGCCGAGGTCGTGATCGCCATCGGGCGGTTCCGCTACCTCACGTTCGAGCTGGACGGCGCCCCGCTGCTCCTCTGTGTGCGCGACGTGATGACCCCGGCAGGATCGTTCTCGCAGGGCCTCCGGGTGAACCTCGACGAGCTGGCCGGCGGGATGCGCGGCAGCGCGCTCCCGGCCAGGCTCCTTCCCGGCCCGCCGTCCGCGTTGGCCTCGGCCCGCGTCGCGGTGGACGACGCCGTCTGGCACGTGCGGGTGGACGATGCGTCGCTCGCCCCCGTCACCGCTCAGCGCATCGCCGACGCCGAACGCCTCGCGTGGCGGGGGTTCGGCACGGGCGCGGCTCTCGCGATGCTCGCGGGGGCGCTCGTCCTCCTCGAGGTGCGGCGCGCGCGCCAGCAGGCCGACGAGAGATCGCGCTTCGCCGCGGCCGCCGCGCACGAGCTGCGCACGCCGCTCGCGGCGCTGCGCCTCCATGCCGAGCTCCTGGCCGAGGGCCTCGGGGATCCCTCGCGCCGCGAGCTCACGGCACGCCGCGTGGCCGACGAGGCGGCGCGGCTGGGGCGCGTCGTGACGAACGTCCTCGGCTTCACGCGGCTCGAGCGCGGCGGCTTCTCCGTGGTACCCGTCGAGGGCGACCTCGTCGCGCTCGTGAGGCGCGTCGTCGCCGCCCAGGAGCCCGCCTGCGCCGCCCAGGGCGTGAGGCTCGTCCTGAACGCGCCCGCCGAGCTCCCGGCGACGTTCGACGCCGACGCCGTGGAGCAGATCCTCCTCAACCTCCTCGACAACGCGGCGCGGGCCGCGCGGGAGACGCCCGATTCGTCCCGTCGCCAGGTCGACGTGACGCTCGCGGCGGCGGCAAACTCCATCGAGCTGCGCGTCTCCGACCGAGGGGCCGGAGTGCCGAAGGCGATGCGCAAGCGGCTCTTCTCCGCGTTCGCGTCCAGCCAGGCCGGCGGTGGCGGGCTGGGTCTCGGCCTCGCCCTCGTGAAGAGCCTCGCGCACTCGCACGGCGGACGCGTCCGGCACGAGGCACCCCTCGAGGGCGGCGCCGTCTTCGTGGTGACCTTCCCTCAGCAACGCCCCTCTCGGCGGCGGGCTTAGACCGTTTTGGGTTAACTTCCGCCGCGATGCGTATCGCCGTCCTCGTGCTCACCTCCTGCCTGGCCGTTTCCGCGGACGCGGCCCCACCGCGCCCTCAGGAAATCGCCGCGGCCTGGCGCGACGCCGGGGGCTCGAGCACGGTCTACGAGACCTGCGCCAACGGAGGGCGCCCGGTCGCGATCTACATGCCGCAAGGCTTCGACGCCCTGCGGCCCGTCACGCTGCAGATCTACTTCCACGGTCATGGCGGAGACGCGGGCCCGGGCCTTCTCGCGAACGGCGTGATCACGCGCATCACCGCTCTGGGAAAGAAAGACCCCCAGACGCTCTTCGTCATCCCTCAGGCCGCCGACAAGCCCTTCGGCTACTGGATGGCGGCCCCCGAGAGCTTCGCCCAGCTGGAGGCCGAGTCGATCAAGGTCGCGGCCTACCTCCTCCCCCGGCGCCCCGACGTTCGCAAGCGCATCGTGGACGCGCATTCCGGCGGTGGGCTCGCGCTCCGGAACGCCGCCGCCTCGGGAGAGCTGCGGGCCGACAAGATCAACCTCCTCGACTCCGCGTACGGCGACTGGGCCCAGGTCGTCACCCAGTGGGCGGGCGCGAAGGGCGCCAAGGTGGAGAGCTGGTACACCGACCACTCGAACGTGGCGCGGAACAACCTCGAGATCGCCGCATTGGCACCCGCGGTCGTGACGATCCACGAGGTCTCCATCCGCCACGGAGAAATCCCCGGCGTCTACCTGGGGACGCGCTAGCGCGGATCGAGAAACCCCAGGATCATTTCAGCTCGCGGGGCGCGCCGAAGCCGGTGGAGCTCTTCGGCATCTTCGCCTCCGACTCCCGCGCCGCGAGGTCGGGGCTGTGAACGGCCTGGGTCTTCACGCGCCGGAAGGTCGAGACTCCCCCGTTGGACGGCACCTGTGAGCATTCGAAGCTCTTGAAGGCGCCCCGCACCTGCGAAGGATCCACCCCGGGAGGACCCGCGAACTCCACGACCCGCGCCTCCCAGGGCGCGAACGTGCCCGGGACGGGAAACGACTCCGCGCCGAGCTTCAGCACGATCCCCGTGGCGCAGAGCGCGTCGTTGTTCACGAGCAGGGCACGCACCGAGGAGGTCTGGGATTTCCCCGCCCACTCCAGCACCAGCAGCCCGAGACGCTCGGAGATGCCGATGAGCTGCGTCCCCTGGGCGCCCCGCGCGGTGACGTAGAGGTCGCCGGTTTTGCCGGTGCTGCCCACGGTCCCTTTGCCGATCGAGATCTTCGAGCCTCGCCGTCCGCCGCGGCCGTCGTCGATGGTGTTGAGGACCCAGAGGGACGGCCCCTCGTCCTTCGCGTCCGCGGCCCCCATCACCGGCAGGAGCAGCAGCGCGTCGGCCACGAAGTTCGCCGCGGACCGCACCGATGCCGCGAGGCCCGACGAGCCTGCGTCCGCCCAGGCGGCCTCCGCGCCCCGCCTGCGGAGGTCGTCGGCCGAGAGAGACGCGAGCGGCCGCTTCTCGCGGATGAAGAGGATGTTCTTGTTCAGGAACGTCTCGGGATCCACGCACGGGTTCTGGAGAACCTCCTGCGGGACGGCCACCTCCGTGAGGAAGAACAGGAACCGTCCGTACGTGTTCGCGCGCTTGTAGGGCCGGTCGCCGGCCTTGCCCGCGAGGATGCTCGCGGCCAGCTCCGCCGCCTGGACGGCGGGGTCCTTCGCGGTGCCCGGGGCCCCGCGCACGAAGCAGCTCGTGGAGCCGGTGCCGTCGCCCTCGCGCACTGCCTGCAGGATGCGGTCGCGGTACTCGGTGGGCACCCGCGCGTCGGCGGCGGGCGACAGGCGGAGCGCCGCGAGAACGATGGCTTCCCGCGAGTCCGCGTCCCAGGCCCGAAGCTCCGTGGCCGGCACCGCGAGCCCGAGAACCAGCAGGGCGAGGGCCGGCCGGAGCTTCACGAGGTTAGGCCGGCTTCGGCGGAGGGGGAGGCGGCATGCGGTTGATCGCCGCGCCCCGCGCCTCGAGCACCGGGAGGAGCGGGAGCCCCGAGGGCTCGAACTCCCCCGCCTTCCGGGCCGGGCTCTCGCCGTAGTACGGCCGGTATCCGTAGCCGGGGCCGTCGGCGGCCGTGTCGGAGGGCTTCTCGGTGAGCATGGGAATGCCGTAGATCGCGCTCTTCCTGTCGAAGAACGCGAGCTCGTAGTCCTTGGTCATCCAGATGGCGTCCTTCGGGCAGGCGTCCACGCAGTAGCCGCACATCACGCAGCGCAGCATGTCGATCTCGAACACCGTGGGGTACTTCTCGTACGCCAGCACCGGATGCTCCCCGGCCTCGATGCGAATGCAGTCGGCCGGGCAGGCCGTCTGGCACATGTAGCAGGCGACGCACTTGAGCGAGCCGTCGTCCCGGGTCTTCAGGATGTGGCGGCCGCGGAAGCGCTCGCTGTAGTCGCGCCGCGCCTCGGGGAAGCTGACGATCGGCATCCCCTTGACCGAGCCGTCACCGTTGCCGGCGAGCTTCTTTCCTTCGGCCACGAAGATGGGAACCACGTTGCGCAGCAGGTGCCCCAGCGTGCGGACCATGCCCTTCACCACCTCGACGAGGTAGACGCGAAACGCGAAATTGTCGGCCGGAGCCTCGAGCTTGACGACTTTGGCAGGCATGTTCTTCGTTTCCTCTTCTGTTCAGCGATCCAGCTCGCCCGCGATGATGTTCAGCATGCCGAGCGTGGCGACGGCATCGGAGACCATGCCGCCCTTGATGATCTTCTCGTACGCCGCGAACAGCGGGAAGCACGGAGGCCGCACCTTGAGGCGGTACGGGTTGCCGCTGCCGTCGGCGACGATGGTGTAGCCCAGCTCGCCGTTGCCGCCTTCGACCGAGGAATAGAAGTAGCCGGGCGCGACCTTGGTGCCTTCGAACACCACCTTGAAGTGGTAGATCAGGCCTTCCATCTCGTTGTAGACCATCTCCTTGGGCGGCAGGATGACGCGGTAGTCGTCGGTGGTCACCGGCCCCTTGGGGAGCTTCCGGAGCTGCTGGTCGATGATGCGCAGCGACTGCCGCATCTCTTCCATGCGCACGTAGTAGCGGGCGAAGTTGTCGCCGTCGGTCATCACCGGGACGTCGAAGTCCAGCTCGTCGTACCCCTCGTACGGCTTGTCCTTGCGGACGTCGTACGCGAGACCCGAGGCGCGGCCGCACGGGCCCGTGAAGCCCCAGGCGATGGCGTTCTCGCGCGAAACGATGCCCGTGCCCCGCATGCGCTTGTGCGCGATGCGGTTCTTGGACACGAGGCCGTCGATGTCGTCGAGCTGCGTCTTTATGATCGGGAAGAGCGAGCGCGACCACTCGTCGAAGTTCGGGGGCACGTCGGCCGACAGCCCTCCCACACGCGCATAGCTCGAGGTCAGGCGCGCGCCGCAGCAGGCCTCGAGGAGACCGTAGATGGCCTCGCGGGCCTGGTACGCGTACCAGAAGTTCGTGAGGGCCCCGAGGTCCACGAGGTTGGTCCCGATGCAGACCATGTGATCCATGATCCGGTTGAACTCCGAGAGGATCACGCGGATGGCCTTGGCGCGCGGCGGGATCTCGACGCCGAGCATGTCCTCCACGGCGCGGGCGTAGCCGAAGCCGTTGATCATGGGCGAGCAGTAGTTCAGCCGGTCGGTGTAGGGAATGACCTGGCTGTACGTGTGCGACTCGGACATCTTCTCGAAGCAGCGGTGCAGGTACCCGCACTCGCCCTCGGCCGCGACGATGGTCTCGCCGTCCAGCCGGAGCACGATGCGGAGCGTGCCGTGCGTGGCCGGGTGCGACGGCCCGAGGTTGACCGTCATGGTCTCGAAGATGTCCTCGGGGGTCTCCGTCTGCGCGGCGAGGTCGGTCTGGAGGAGGTCTTCCTCGGTGCAGAGCCAGCGCTGCCCGGCGGCGTAGTCCTTCCGGAGCGCATGCCCCACGAACCCGTTGTGCGTGAGGAGGCGCTTGAGGTTGGGGTGCCCCTCGAACTCGATGCCCATGAGGTCCCAGGCCTCGCGCTCGAACCAGTTCACCGCGGGCCACAGGTTCACGAGCGTGGGGACGCGCGGGTTCTGCTCGGGCAGGTTCACGATGAGGCGGAGGTGGTCGTTCCGGCGCGTCGAATAGAGGATGACGTGGAGCTGGAAGCGGCTGCCGTCGCGCGGGCGGAGCGGCGCGGGGGCGTTCAGCAGGTCGATCGACACGAGGTCGAGGAGGAGATCGAACGCGCAGGCCGGATCGTCCCTGAGGAAGCGCGCGACCTCGATGTAGGCCGAGCGGTCGGTGAGCGTGATGGTCGCGATGTCCTTGGCGGGCCGGGCCTCGATGCGGGCCTTGGGGCCGAAGCGCTTGTCGAGGACGGGCGCGTACGTGAGGGAGGAAGAGGGGGCCGAGGCGAGCGCGCTCACGAGCGGTCTCCCTGGTGCTTGAGGACGTCGGCCTTGGCGCCCATGTCGGCCTCGGCGCTGTCGGCCATGACCGGCATCTCGGAGACGCCGGGGCGGTTGGGGGCCATGACCGACTGCGAATAGGCGGGAAGCCCAATGACGGGCTGCTCGCCCACGCGGATGGGGACGTACGTCTTGTTCTGCCGGTGCCGCGCGAGGTCTCCGGTCTGGATGCGGCGCTGGAGCTCGATGATGCCGCGCATGAGGTTCTCGGGGGTGGGCGGGCAGCCGGCGACGTAGACGTCCACGGGGACGATCTCGTCGATGCCCTGCACCACGTGGTACGCGCGGTAGAAGCCGCCCGTGCACGCGCAGACGCCCATGGAGACGACCCACTTGGGCTCGGCCATCTGGTCGTAGATCTTGCGGAGGATGGGGGCCTGCTTGTCGGTGACGGTGCCGGCCACGATCATCATGTCGGCCTGGCGCGGCGAGAAGCGCACGACCTCGGCCCCGAACCGGGAGAGGTCGTAGTGCGACGACACGACCGACATGAACTCGATGGCGCAGCAGGCCGTCCCGAACGGCAGCGGCCAGAGTGAGTTCGAGTGCGCCCACTGGACGAGGACGTCCAGCTTGGTCGTGAGGAAGTCCGCGCCGCCCGCACCCGACTGCACGCCCGGGGCGGTCGGGGGAGCGATCCACGAAAGGGTGTTCTTGATGAAGCTCATGGGCTTTTCGCCTCCGGACGTACTTCGGCTCCGCCCGTTCCGGGCTGCGCACCTGCTGGTATGGCTCCGGGCGTTCCGCCCTTCGCACCTGCGGCGGACTTTGTGAAACGAGTCACAAGTCCCGCGAGCGGATTCTAGACGGAAACCCGGCGCCCCCGCCTATTCCTGCCGCCGCGCTCGAGCACCGGTTTCGGGGTCGTGGCCTTCCTCTTCACGAGCCACAGGGTCCAGAGGGCGGTGAGGCCGAGAACAACGCCATAGATCACGAGAACCACCCACCATTCGCCGATCCGGAGCGGGGCGATGAGCATCACCGGCGCCGTGAAGACCATCGCGAACCGCCAGGCGTGCCGGGGGCGGAGCAGGTCGCGACCGCCGGGCACCCTCCGCAGCGCGCTCGCGAGCGCGACCGCGCCCCAGAACAGGAACAGAGCCGCGAACGCGCGGGTCGGCAGGCCGCGACCCGTGTAGGTGCGGTGCGGCGCCCGGGGATCGAGGAGCAGCCTCACGGGCTCGCCCACCTCGTACCTCCAGCCGCGGGTGCCCGAGCTGCTGGACCAGGCCTTCACCTCGCCCTGGTAGGTGCGCCCTTCGAACGTGTATTCGTACTCGTGGACGTACGTGGTGGAGCGCTTGCCGGGGTACTTCGAGATCTTCACGACGGTCCCGGTGACCTGCTCCGTGGCGCGCAGGCGCCGCGTGATGGACACGGTGGCCACGATGGCCGGGAGCACGAGCGTCGCGAAGAGGACGAGGACGATGAACACCACCTGGCCCGGGTGATCGCGGACATCCTCCTTGGTCAGGAGCCTCCACATGGGGCGGAGGGGAGGAGCGCCGTCAGGATCGGAATGCATCGCTCTCCCCCGCAGCCACCGGTGGTGCAGCCCGTTTCCCGGGCGACCGCCTCGATCGTCTTCGCGCCACCGTCGATGGCCTCCTTCACGCGGGCGTAGCGGATTCCGTTGCAGATGCAGACCGGACGGTACTTGAGGAGGATGAGGGCGCGGCGCTTCTCGGCGGCCTCGTCGAGGGGAGGGTCTTCCCAGGGCTTCGTCATGCGGGGCGACCGGCTAGAAGTCTATCGTGTAGTGAATGGACGTCCGGTCCTTCACGCGGTCGAGGTAGACGACGCCGTCGAGGTGGTCGCTCTCGTGGAGCACCACGCGGGCGTGGAAGTCTTCGGCCTCGTAGATGACGGGCTTGCCGGTGGGGTCGAGCGCGCGCACGCGGATTTTCTTCGGACGCGGCACGCTCGCGGCGAGGAACGGCACGGACAGGCAGGCCTCGACGTCCTCGATCTCGGTCTTGTCGAGGATCTCGAACTCGGGGTTCACGAGGATGCGCGGGGCGACCGCCAGATTGGCTGTTTTCCGGCCCTTGCGTTCGGCTTCCACCATGTAGAGCACGACGCGGAGCGGCATGTTGACCTGCGGCGCGGCCAGGCCGGTGCCGTCGTACTCGACCATCGTTTCCATGAGGTCTTCGAAGAAGGGCTTCAATCGGCCGCGCTTGAGGTCGATGGTTTCGACCTCGGAGGCCCGCCCGCGAAGGACGGGGGCGCCGAGCTTGGAGACTTTGAGGATGGCCATGGGGGACTGATAGATGGTGCCCAAGGTCGGAATTGAACCGACGACACCGCGCTTTTCAGGCGCGTGCTCTACCAACTGAGCTACCTGGGCACTCGAAGGAACCGGGCACGTGAATTGCGGGTCGCGTAGCTCGACCGCGCGACGCGTTATAAGTGGCGCGCCTAGAATAGTCAATCTCATCGCGCCGCGACCTTTCGCCGGCGCGCCCCTTCGAAAGGACCTCCATGAATCTCCTGCACGCCACGGTTCTCGCTGCCGTTCTGGCCAGCCCCGCCCTCGCCCAGGAAACGCCGCCCGCCGCGAAAGGCAGCGCCACGGCCGGGGCCGCGGGTCAGGACGTCTTCTGGGCCGAGACCTGGCCCAAGGCCCTCGAGAGCGCGAAGAAGATGCGGAACGGGCGGATCCTCGTACTCCTGGGTGAGCCGGATTGCGGCGATTGCCAGCGCATGGAGGCGCTGATCCTGCCGTCGACCTCGTTCTACTCGTTCATGCGCGACAAGGTCCCCGTGCGGCTCGACTGGCGGGAAGGCGACGGCAAGATGCTGGCCGAGCGCTTCGGCGTGCCGAACGTTCCGGCCTGGCTGGTGGTGACGCCCGACCTCGTGGTCTCGGGCTTCCAGAGCGGCGTCATCAACCAGCAGGGCTGGTTCGAGACGTTCACGGCCACCGAGCGGAGCTGGGGCGCCTACCTGAAGATGCTGGCCGACGAGCAGGCCGACCCGTCGAACTCCGAGGTGGTGTTCGCGGTGGCGCAGGAGACGTTCAAGAGGCGCGGCGACTCCCTCGCCGAGCCGCGCTTCACCCGGCTCTCCAAGGACGCGCGCACCCCGCCAGCCCTGAAGGACCAGTCGCTCGCGTACCTGGCCACGATCCAGCTGGACTCCAACCGTCCGAACGAGGCCGCAAAGACGCTCGACACGCTGCTCGCGACCTCGAAGGACCCCAAGCTCCTCGAACGCGCCGAGCTGAGCCGTGCCGAGGTGGAGATCGCGCTCGGCCGCAAGGACGTCGCGGCGAAGAAGCTCGAGGAATTTCGCGCCAAGCACCCGGCATCTCCCCTGGCGAAGGACGCGGAGGAGCTGCTGAAGCGTCTCGGAGGATCCCTCTGATCATGCGCCGCGCCCTTCTCTCTCTGGCCCTTCTCTTCCCTCTTTCCGGCGCGGCCCAGCCCGCGATTCCGGGTCTGCCCGGCGCACCCGGCGGGGACTCCGAGGTCCTCACGCTCAAGGTGGTGACGAACACGGCCCCGCTGGTCGCGGGCACCCCGTTCAAGCTCGCGGTGGCCGTGGAGATCGGCACGAAGTGGCACATCAACAGCCACACCCCGAAAGAGGACTACCTGATCCCCTCGGAGATCGGGCTCCCCACGGTTGCCGGCATCGCGTTCGAGCCGGTGATCTACCCCGCGCACCACGAGCGGAAGTTCGCGTTCAGCGAGACGCCGATGGCCGTCTACGAGGGACGCACGCTGTTCCTCGTGAACGGCAAGGTGGATGCGTCTGCCGCGCCGGGTGAGGTGACGCTCCCGATCACGTTCGACTTCCAGGCCTGCACCGACCAGCAGTGCATGGCGCCCACGCAGAAGACGGCGTCGCTCACCGTGACCGTGGCCGCGGCCGGCACGCCGACGGTGCCGCAGAACGCCGAGTTCTTCAGCGGGATGGGCACCACGGGCGCCGCGCCGGTGGACGCGCCGCTCGAGGGGCAGCGCGGCGAGAAGGACCCGTTCGAGGGGAAGTCGATGCTGCTCATCCTGGGCATCGTGTTCGTCTCCGGCCTCGCGCTGAACCTCACGCCCTGCGTGTACCCGCTCATTCCCATCACGGTGGGCTTCTTCAGCCGTCAGAGCCAGGGCTCCACGGCGCGGACGTTCACGCTGGCCTCGCTGTACGTCATCGGCATGAGCGTGACGTACTCGGCGCTGGGCGTCTTCGCGGCGCTCTCGGGCTCGCTGTTCGGCGTGTGGCTGCAGAAGCCGATCGTGCTCGTGGGAATCGCCGGAATCGTGCTCGCGCTCGCGGCGTCGATGTTCGGAGCGTTCGAGATCCAGGCCCCGGAGTTCATCCGCAACCGCGCGGAGTCGCGCAAGGGCGGTCTCGGCGCCTTCATCATGGGTCTCTTCGTGGGCTTCGTGGCCGCGCCCTGCATCGGCCCGTTCGTGCTCTCGCTCCTCACGTACGTGGCGCAGAAGGCCGATCCCGTGCTCGGGTTCGTGCTGTTCTTCACGCTCGCGATGGGCCTCGGCCTCCCCTACCTCGTCCTCGGCACCGCGTCGGGCAGCCTCAAGCAGCTTCCGCGGTCGGGCGAGTGGATGGTCGTGGTGAAGAAGGTGTTCGGCTTCATCCTCGTCTCCCTCGCGGTCTATTTCCTCAGGCCGCTCATTCCGGAGCGGATCTACGACATCGCGCTCGCCGTGCCGCTGATCGTGGGCGGTGTGTACCTCCTCTTCTTCGAGAAGAACGGCTCCGGAATCGGCTGGTTCAAGGGCGTGAAGATCGCCCTCGCCCTTGCGCTCCTCGGTGTGGGCATCGCGTTCGCTCTGCCCGAGCGGCAGAAGCCGCACCTCGCGTTCACGCCGTACTCGGACGCAGCCGTGGCCGCGGCGAAGGCCGCCGGCAAGCCGGTGATGATCGACTTCTACGCGGACTGGTGCATGCCCTGCAAGGAGCTGGACAAGGAGACGTTCACCGACCCGCGCGTGATCGAGGCCACGGGCAACTGGGTGTTGCTGAAGGCGAACCTCACTAAGGAGGGCGCGCCCGAGGTGAAGGAGCTTCGAGCCAAGTGGCAGGTGAAGGGCGTCCCCACGATCCTCTTCCTTGGGCCCGACGGCTTGGAGAAGGGCGAGCGGCTCGTGGGCTTCGAGCCCCCGGAGAAGTTCGTCCTGAGGTTGAAGTAGGCTAGGAAAACCGCTGCCGCGGCCTCCCGGAGGACTGATGCCCGTCCGCAAGTTCCCCGATGTGTCCGAGATGGAGAGCACCCTCTGGAAAGAGCCGGGCAGCCCCGAGCTCTTCCGGACCATCAGGAGCGTCTGGAGCTTCGCGGATCGCACGTGCCCGCAGAGGT
>JAEUQS010000867.1 GCA_016789625.1 Acidobacteriota bacterium
TCACGTCGAAGAGCCGGTGGAAGTTGTCCGAGACCGCGCACTTTCCCTCGGAGGAGAGTCCCCGCAGCATCTCCTCGCGCGTGCCCTGCAGGAACTCGTGACGGGTGCGCGCCATCATCGCGTCGATCTCGATCGACATGAAGAGCACCGACTTCCCCCCGTAGGGAATGCGCGCGCCCCGATAGCTCTCCACCGCGCGCACGCCGGGAATGGCGAGGAGCTCCTCGCGAACCGAGGCGGGATACCGGAACTCGGGCCGCACGAAATTCGCGGACGCGCGCACGTAAAGGTCCGACGTGAGGATGTCGTCCATCCAGCGCACCATGACCTTCTTGGTCGAATCCATGTAGGCGCCCAGCCCGAGGACGAACGCGAGGGAGAGCGTCAGCGCCGTCACCGTGCCGGCGGTGCGGCGCGGGTTGCCGAGGAGGGAGTCGAGCGCCAGCGGACCCGAGACGGGCGCGACGCGGGAGAGCACGCCCGCGCAGCGCTCGAGCACCAGCCGCGAGAGCGGCCCCGCGAACAGCACGGCCCCCGCGATCGCGAGCGCGAGCACGAGGAGGACGAGCGACATCGCGGGCACGGGCAGCACGAGCGCGACGGCCACGGCCACGGCGAGAAGCGCCAGCCCGGCCGCGATGCGCCTCTTCGGTGAGCCGGGCACGCTCGCGAGATACGTCCCCTTCGCGAACGCCTCGGTGGGCGGCACACGGGCCGCGGCCCGCGCCGGCGCGAAGCCCCCCGCGAGCGATGCGAGGAGGCCCACGGCCAGCGACGTGAGCACGACCCCGAGGGTGAGCGACGCGTGCCGGGAGGAGTCCGCGACGCCGTACACGGTGTTCGCGGTACCGCCCATGATCAGGAGGAAGCCGTCGGCCAGAGCGCCGCCGGCGAGAACACCGAGCGCGCCCCCCACGAGGCCGACGAGCGCGGCCTCCGCGAGGAACAGCGTCTGGATCTGCCCGGGCGTCGCCCCCAGCGACCGGAGCGTGCCGATGTCGCGCCGTCTGCGGTTCACGGAGACGGTGAACGAGTTGAAGATGAGGAAGGTCCCGATGCAGAGCGCGCAGCCGCTCGAGATGGAGAAGCCCGCGACGAAGTTCGTGACGAGCTGTTCCATCTGCGCGCCGCGCATGGCCGGCGTCTCCACCTGGAAGCCTGGACCGAGGGCCTTCTCGAGAACGGCCGTCGCGGCGTCGAGCGTCGTGCCTTCCTCGAGGCGCAGCTCGATGCGGTCGAACCTGCGTCCTCGCCCGAAGAGGCTCTGAGCGGCGTACACGTCCATCACCACGAGGTTGCCGCCGAACGCCTCGGCGAAGCCCTTGGGCGAGAGGAGCCCGCGCACGACGACGCGCTTCGGGCCCTCGGGCGCGCGCAGCACGAGGCTCTCCCCCACCTTCACGCCCGCGCGCTCGGCGAGCGGCCGCGCGAGCGCGACCGAGTCGGCCTGCGCGAGGAAGAGGAGCGGATCGTCGAGGTCCTCTTCCGAGCCCTCGAACCCGTAGTCGCGCATCTCGCGGTCGCCCAGGAGGTCCACGCCGAGCACCAGGACGCTGCCGATGTCCGCGGCATTCGCGACCCCCTCGAGCCCGCTCACGACCTGCTCGATCACGGGGCTCTGCGCGCGGATGCCGGGCAGCTCGCGGAGCTGTTCCTGCAGCTCCTCGGGCACGCCGCCCTCGGCCGAGATCTGGAGCTGGGCCTTGCCGGCCATGCGGTCCACGGTGCCGCGGATCCCCGAGGTGAGCGTGTCCTGCGCGCTGCGGATGGCGCTGAAGGTCGCGACGCCCACGACGACGCCGAGGAGCGTGAGGAGCGACTTCACCTTGTGCCGCGTGAGGTACGAGAGGGACAGCGTCGCGAGGAGGAACCGCACCGAGGGCCGGGCCTATCTGTCCGACTCGACCCGGCCGTCGCGGATCCTCACGACCCTCCGGCACGTGCCGGCCGCGGCCTCGTCGTGCGTGACCATGACGATCGTCGTCCCGCGCTCCGCGTGGATCCTCGTGAGGAGCCCGAGGATCTCCGCCCCGCGCGCCGAGTCCAGGTTCCCCGTGGGCTCGTCGGCCAGAAGGAGCGGCGCGCCCGTCACGAGCCCGCGCGCGATGGCGACCCGCTGCCTCTCGCCGCCCGAGAGCTCGTCGGGCAGATGCCCCGCCCGCTCGCCGAGCCCGACGTCCACGAGCGTTCGCGCGACGCGCTCGTCGACGTCCCGGCGCGGCACTCCCGCGAGGTGGAGCGGAAGGGCGACGTTCTGCGCGGAGCTGAGCGTGGGCATGAGGTGGAACGCCTGGAAGACGTACGCGACATGCGTCCTCCGGAACAGCGAGCGGCCCTCCTCGCCCTTCTCCGCGAGGTCTTCCCCCGCGACGACCACGCGGCCGTGCGTGGGGACGTCGAGCCCGCCCATGAGGTGCAGCAGCGTGGACTTTCCCGAGCCCGAGGGACCCATCACGGCCACCATCTCGCCCGCGGCGATGCGCAGCGAGACCCCCGAGAGAGCCGCGACCCGCGACTTTCCCTCGTAGACCTTGTGGACGTCCTCGAGCTCGAGCATCGGGCCGGGTTGGCCCCGGCGACCCTCTACCAGCCGAGGCGCTCGACGTAGTACGGCAGCATCTTCCGCCACCACGGCCAGTCGTGGTTCACGTCGTGGCCCCACACGTCGAGGTTGTGGGGAATCTCGCGCGCCGCGAGGATCGAGGACAGCGAGCGGGACGCCTCGGGCGCCTCGTAGGCCCCCTGGCCCGTGATGATGTTGATGTTGCAGGTGTGCCGCAGGAGGTCCAGGTAGTGGCCCGAGAGGCCGGGCAGGTACCACGCCGGGTTGTTGAAGAAGCAGTTGTCGTCGCTGTAGCCGCGCAGGTAGTCGGGCCCGAGGTCGTAGAAGCCCGACATCGCGATGAGCGTGTCGAAGAGATCGGGGCGGCGGAAGAGCGTATTGGCCGCGTGGAACGCGCCGAAGCTCGCGCCCGTGGTTCCGATGCGCACCGTGCCCGAGCCCGAGACGGCGCGGATGTAGGGCACGACCTCCTGCTCCACGTAGCTCGCGTAGAGCTGCTGGCGGCGCGCCTGCTCGGGCACCGGGAGCTTGTCGTCCATCCAGGCCTGGCGGTTGATGGAGTCGATCGAGAAGACGCGCACCCGGCCCTGCATGAGAAACGGCTCGATGGACTTGATGAGGAAGAAGCGCTCGTTCTCGAGGAAGTCGGCGGCGGCCGTGGGGAAGAGGAGGAGGGGATGACCCGCATGGCCGTAGGTCACGATGGGCATGTGCTGGCCCAGGATGGGGCTGTGCCACCCGTCGATCCGGCGGTACAGGTTGTCGTCCACGTACTTCAAGTCCATCTCTCCTCCCTGCGCATGAAAAAAGCTGAGGCGCGACGATACACCGAAGGCTCGCCTTCCTTGACTCCCCTCCCCCCGCGGCCTACGCTCGAAAAGCTATGTCTCACTCGATGATCGGCGGGCACACGTTCTCCTACGTGCTCGACCTCGTGACGAGGCGGAAGTACGAGGAAGCCAAGGACGTCCTGCACGGCGAGCTCGAGAAGGACCCCCGGAACCTCGCGCTCAAGCAGCACCTGGCCGACGTCCTCGCGCTCGACGGCGAGGCCGACGAGGCCTGCGACGTGCTTTCCGAGATCGCCGACGAGTGGGCGCGCCGCGGCCAGCCGGCCAAGGCCATCACGGTGCTCAAGAAGATGCAGCGCCTCTCGCCGGGCAAGGCCGACGAGGCCCGCCTCTCGCGGCTCGTGAAGGAGCACCAGGATTCGGGCAACTCGCTCGTGAGCCTCTACTCCCAGCTCGGCTTCACCCGGGACGCGAGCGCGTCCACGGTGCGCGCGGCCGAGATGGACGAGACCATGGATCTCCCCGCCGCGCGCAGGCCCACGCCGCCGCCGCAGACGCCCGAGATCTCGGTGGAGCAGACGTTCGGGATCCCGCGATCGGGCACGGTGATGGCCGTCGAAGGAGGCGGCCGTCTGGGCGCCGACGACGAGCGCACGTTCGTGTTCAAGCTGCCCGCGGGCCTCGCGAGCCGCGGCGGAATCCTGGAGCCCGAGGACGATGTCTCCGGCGACGCGATTCCCGCCTCGAACGCGCCCGCGCCGGCTCCTTCGCGACCGGGCGCGGAAGCCCCGGCTCCCCTTCCCGCCCCGAAGCAGAAAGCGCGCTCGCCGCTCTTCAGCGATTTCTCCGAGGACGAGCTCCTGGCCGTGATCTCGGGCCTCAACCTCGCTTCGTTCGAGCCCGGGGACGTGATCATGAGCGAGGGCGAGCCCGGCGGCAGCCTCTTCGTCCTCACGGAAGGCACGGTGAAGGCGTTCGTCAAGGACCAGCACGGCAAGAACCACCGCATCCGCGTGATGGGCGAGGGGACGTTCTTCGGCGAGGTCTCGATCCTCACCGGCAGCCCGCGCAGCGCCACGATCGTCGCGGCGACGCGGTGCGAGCTCCTCGAGCTGGACCGCGCCGCTCTGGACGACATCTCGGCCCGGCAGCCGCGGGTTCATCTCGTGCTGAAGGCTTTTTGTGGCACCCGCCTCAACAGCGCCGCAGAGGCGCTCGTGCGACGGCAGCGCCAGAAAACCATGCACTAGGTTTGATCCTGGGGGTTTCTCGATCCCCCCAGGCCCCCACCGGAGAGCCCACGAAAAGCTGAAGGCCGGCACGATGTGCCGGCCTTCGTGTTTTCTTCCGGGGGTCGTCGCGCTATTTCTTGGGAGCCGGCGACGGAGCCGCGGGCGGAGCCGCCGGGACCGGAGTGGGGGTCGGAGCCGGAGGCTCGATCCCGAGGAGCTCGACTTCGAAGTCGAGCGTGGCGTTGCCCGGGATGCCGGGGCGACCGTTCTCACCGTAGGCGATCGCGGCCGGGCACACGAGGCGGGCCTTGCCGCCGACCTTGATGAGCTGGACCCCCTCGGTCCAGCAGGGAATCACGCCGTTGAGGGGGAACTTCGCGGGCTCGTTCCGCTTGTAGGAGCTGTCGAACTCGGTGCCGTCGATGAGCTTGCCCCGGTAGTGCACGCGGACCGTGTCCGTGGCCTTGGGCATCTCGCCCGTGCCCGCCGTGATCGACTGGAACACGAGGCCCGAGTCCTTCTTCTGCGCGCCCGGCTCGCCCGCGACCTTCGCGAGGTAGGCCTCGCCCTTGGCCTTCTCGGCCGCGGCGCCGGCCTGCCGGCGCTCGGTCACGAGGTCCTGGATCTTGGCCTGGTAGGCCTCGAACGGGACCTTGGCCGGGCGGTTGAGGGCCTGGTCGCGGAAGCCGGCGAGCATGGCCTCGACCTCGGCCTCGTTGAGGTTCAGAACGGAGATGTTCTTCGCCATCGCCATGCCGAGCGTGTAGATGGTCTTGTCGGACTCGGACTCGAGCTTCGGGCCGGCGGCGGGGGCCGGGAGAGCGCCCTTCGGCGCCGCGGCCTTCTTGGGAGCTTCGGCCTTGGGAGCGGCCTTGGCGGTCTCGCCGGACTGGGCGTAAGAGGAGCCTGCGAGCACGAGACTCAGCGCTCCGGGAATGAGAAATACACCTTTCATCACGTCTCCTGGGGGCTGGCGTTCCGGTGGCCGGTGAACCGGCCAGGACGCGCGGCCCGGCCCGGGAGGCTAGCACGAGCGGCCGGGTCAAGTGGTATCGTTGTGTTATCGAGTTTCTTTGAAGGAGTCGCGACCATGCGCTCTTACTGTCACCGGATCGCCGGGATCGTCCTCGCCAGCTTCGTGGCCGCAAGGCCAGCCGGTGCGCAGACCCCCGTCTACGCACAGGTCAACACGCCGCAGCCCAACAACCTCTCCGGAGTCACAGACCTCGTTCGCAGGGGCGACATCGCCTATGCCGTCGGTGGCTTCAGCAGCGTCCACTACAAGTCGACCGGCGTCCTGAGCTTCGATCGGACCACCGCCCTCTTCGACAACACGTTCCGAGACCTACCCGTTAGCAGGCTGCTCTCGCCCGACGGCACGGGGGGTGTCTACCTCTTTGGGTACGGTCTGGGTTCGGCTGCTTCGAGGATCTTTCGCCTCTTGCCCTCGGGGGTGCTCGATTCCAACTTCGTGCCACGGTTGCCGACCGGCGCCCTCACATCTTTGACGCTCTGTGGCGGACGACTGTACGCCGGCGGGAGTTTCTCTCAGATAGACGGCCAGCCTGCGGCAGGACTCGCTTCTCTCGATCCGGCGACCGGCGCGGTGCTCGCCACGAACTTCGGCCCCCTGGGCGGAAACATCTCTCTTTCGTGCTCTGCGGGCGTCCTCTATATCAGTGGTGGCTTCTCCAGCGTCTCGGGCGAGAGCCGGGCGGGACTGGCGGCCCTCGATGCGTCCACGGGCAACCTTCTCCCATGGAGCCCCGTCGTGACTCCCCCTGGAGTCACGAGAGCGTGGGCAACGGCCGACCAAGTCTACCTGACGGGAACCTTCACGTCGGTTGGAGGGGATCCTCGCTC
This sequence comes from Acidobacteriota bacterium, assembly GCA_016789625.1. Taxonomy (GTDB): domain Bacteria; phylum Acidobacteriota; class Thermoanaerobaculia; order UBA5066; family UBA5066; genus JAEUQS01. The sequence goes on from JAEUQS010000867.1 coordinate 6,450, forward strand.
CGGAATCGCCGGCGTCGACCCGGTCACGGCTGCGGTTACGCCGTTCAGCGCAACCATAGCGGGCGAGTTTCTGAGCGTACGCGCGATCGTGCGTACGGCGACCCGGCTCTGGATCGGGGGTGTATTCGATACGATCAACGGCGTTCCGCGACGTTTCCTGGCAGGCCTCGACCCTGTAACAGGCGCGGTCACCGCTCCTGATGCCGGTGTCGCTGTCGGAGGGTTTCAGCCTAGCGCTGGGGTCGACTCGTTGTGGGTCGACGGCGGGACCATCTACCTCGGAGGAGAGTTCGACCACGTCGGTGGGTTGACGCGGAGACGCCTTGCCGCCGTCGACGAGAACGGCAGCGTCACACCTTGGAACCCAGGCTTCGCGGAGAATGACCCCGGTTTCTCCGCGAGCGTCGTCGTCTCCGGTACGAATGTCTTCTTCGCCAACGGGGCCGTTTCAAGCCGCGTCAACGAGACCCCTCGAAACGCGGCGTTCGCGTTCAACGTCGTAACGGGCGAGATTCTCCCTTGGGATCCGCATCTCAAATCCCCACCTAGTAGTCTCCGGGGGTCCGCGATCGTAGATGACGGCTTGAACCTCTGGATCGGCGGGGTTTTCACGGCGGCTGGCCTGCCCTCACGACCAAAGAAGAATCTTGTCGCTGTCGATGCCACCCTCGGGCAGCCAGTTTTTTCTTTCGACGAAGGCGCTGCGGTCGTGGGCACGGACCCCGTGATCAGCCTCGCCGTCAATATCGCCAGCTCGAGGATCTGGGGATCGACCACCTCCAAACTTTTCGGTGTCGTTGCGGTCTCCGGCCTGCCAGTCCCCTCCGGCGTTCCGTCTTTCCCGTCACGCTTCAAAGAGATCATCGCTCTAGACGGGCAATCGATGTTCGCATTCGGCCCACTCGAGAAAGCGAACCTTGCGACGGGCTCAGTCGTTCCCTGGCCTGTGGGAGCGGTCAGCTACATCAGGGATATTCAGGTTGCTACGGACGTGTACATAGCTGGAGAGTTCACGTCAGCCGGGGGTACTCCGAGGGACGGGCTCGCCGCACTCGACTCCACGACAGGAGCCCTCAGGCCTTGGGCGCCCGCGCTGAGCCGCTCTATTTTGGCGCCTCGCGTCGAGCGCTTGGCATTGGACGGCGAGAGGGCTATTTTCTGCGGCGAGTTCGACTCCGTAGGTGGTGAATTCCGCTCGGGTGTGGCCGCGGTTCACCGCTCCTCGGGGATCCGTGACCCTTGGTACCCGGTAGGTCTCTCGTATGGCTGCAACGCGATTCACGCAGCCAACGATCGAGTCGTGATCAGCGGTCCCCTCATGCAGACCACGCCGGCAAACACTTACAAAGGGCATTACCTCGCCGTGGTCCCCTCGCCCCGAGCCATCGCGGGAACGACCGACATGGGTATCGCGATCTCGGCCAGTCCCGATCCAGGCACGGTGACCGGCTCGCTGACCTACACCGCTTCCATATCGAACGCAGGTCCTGACGAAAGCTCGCAATCTACGGCGGCCATTTCCTTCGGCTCGGGCGTTCTCATCCAGTCCGTGTCTGCGTCCCAGGGCGCCTGCGCGTCTAGTACGGGATCCGTTTCCTGCTCTCTCGGCGCACTGACCGCCGGAGGCCAGGCAACCGTCACCGTCGTCGTCCGACCGCTACAGGCTGGCTCGACGTCCGCGACGGCAACGATCTCGGCCCTCGAAACCGATCCTGTCACCTCCAACAACCAGTCGACCATCACAACGACGGTCACAGGGACCGGAATCGATTCCGACATTTCCCTGTCCATGACAGCAACGAGCAGCCCCGTGATCCTCGGGAATGGCGTCACCTACCTTCTGACGGTTCGAAACAATGGCCCCTCTGCGGCGACCGGAGTCATCGTCACCGACCAGTACCCCTCGGAAGTGAACCTGACGAGCGTTACGACACCCCAAGGTTCTTGTAACGGAACGAGCCTCATCACGTGCACGATCCCCTCACTCGCCGCGAATTCCCAGGTCGTGATTCAGTTCGACGGCACCTCGACCGCAGCGGGCACCGCCCTCAACCAGGCCAACGTCTATTCCAACAGCTCGGACCCTGCGCCTTCGAACAATGCGGCTTTCGCGTCGACGAACGTCGTCCTCCCCGGTGCCAATCTTTCGGTCGCGATGTCGGCCACCACACCGGCTGTCGCTCAGGGCCAGACGATCACGTACACGATTGAAGTGTTCAATGCGGGCCCGAGCGTGGCGAACAACACCGTTCTGACGAGCGCCGTTCCACCAGGCGCCATGGCCATCAGTGTGACGGCGTCGGTCGGAAGCTGCTCCGTCGGCGGTACGATCAACTGTACTCTGGGAGCCCTCGGGAGCGGGAGCACGGCTTTCGTGACGATCGTCCTTCGTGCGGACCAACAGGGTACTTTGACGACCACTGCCTCGGTGTTTTCGGCCGCCAACGACCCGGACCCTTCGGACAACCTCGCAGGAGCTTCTGTTTCGGTGGGACCGCCCGGCGCCGCCCTCGCCGAGCTCGCAATCAGCCTGACGGCAACCCCCGCTTCGTCCGGCACCAACCTCCCCATCACCTACACTGCGACCGCGACCAACGCCGGGCCCGATGCCGCAGTCGCGACAAGCATCGTTCTCACGGTCCCGCCGGCTGCCTCCGTGGGTAGTGTGACGACCACGGCTGGCTCGTGCGCGGGGTCGAACCCGATCACCTGCACGATTCCGAGTTTCGCAAACGGAGCCTCGGCGACGATCACCGTGGTTCTGACGGTCCCGGATCCCGGTCTCGCGACCGTGACGGCGTCGATCAGCTCCGCCGCCGGCGATCTGGTTCCCGGGAACAACACCGCTACCGCATCGGTAACCGTTGTAACGGGAGCCGACCTGGGGCTCACCGTCGTCGACTCCGCAGACCCGGTCGCGCTCGGTTCGACCTTCTCGTACACCATTTCCGTCACGAACAACGGTCCCCTCGACGCCACGGCCGTGACAGTTTCAGACCCTCTTCCTGTCGGGACGACCTTCGTTTCGGCGTCGACCACAGTAGGCAGCTGCTCTGGCACCTCGATGGTGGTGTGCAGCTTGGGTTCCCTCGCGAAGGGCGCAGCGGGCACGGTGACGATCACGGTGACCGCGACCGGCTCGGGCACGATCACGAACACCGCGAGCGTCACGGGTGCGGAGCCCGACCCGGTCCCCTCGAACGACACCGCGAGCGCCACGACCCGCGTGGGCTCGCTGCCCGAGCTGCGCCTTACGAAGTCCCACACCGGTAACTTCACCGCCGGCGCGAACGGCACGTTCACGCTCACCCTCGCGAACCAGGGCACGGCGGCGAACGGTTTCGCCGGCGCGCCCATCCAGATCGCCAGCATCGCGAACTCCCGCTTCGGCAACGATTGGACGCTCGACGGGCTCAACATGCTGAAGACCCGCCAGAAGCTGCTCGCGACCTCCAACTTCGGAGTGGGAGGCACCGTCCCGAGGCCCGTCGCGATCTCCGACGTCTTCGCCGCGAAGGGCTCGATCTCCAAGGCCGCGCTCTCCGGGTACGACGCCCTCTTCATCGGCTATTTCAACGACGGCTCGGCGAACACGTTCACCGCGGCCGAGCTCCTCGCCATGAAGGAGTGGGTGACCGACGGCGGCTCGATCCTCGTGAGCTGCGACAACTTCGATCACGACAACGTCTGCAACGCGTTCGGCTATCCCGCGCTCGCGACGCTCGACATCGCGAACCCCATGACGCCCACCGCCCTCGGCACGGCGCACCCCGCATTCAGCGGCCCGTTCGGCCCCGTCGCCAGCTTCTCCGGCTACCAGACGATCGGCTTCTTCTACTCCTCCGTGGGGGCCGACGTCCTCGCCCGCGACCCCAATGGGACGCCCGTCGTGCTCGAAAAGGCCTACGGCCAGGGCAAGGTCGTGTTCCTTTCTGACGTCGACTTCATCTCCACGGCCGCGACCTCGGGCACGGGCATCTCGAGCGGTAACGACCGCCTCCTCGCGAACCTCTTCGCCCATGCCGGCCGCGCCGGCACGATCCACGTGGGCGACACGCTCCCGGCCGGGCTCTCCTTCGTCTCGGCCGCGGGCACCGGATGGAATTGCACCGGCCAGGGCCAGACCGTCGGCTGCAACTTCACGGGCGCGCTCGCGCCCAGCGCCTCCTCGTCGATCACCGTGACCACCGCCGTCGCTCCCGGCGCCACGAGCTCCCTCACCAACCGCGCCGTGATGAGCGCCTACGGCGACACCGATCCCACGAACAACGTCGCGATCGACACCGTGTCCCTCGCGGGCGGCGCCGCCGTGCCGAGCGTGAACCTCGTGGTCCCGGCCAAGGGCCCGACGGCCGGCGGCACGGCCGTCACGATCTACGGCTCCAACTTCGACGCCGGCGCGACCGTGCGCTTCGCCGGAAACCCGGCCACCGGCGTCACCGTCGTCAACGCCACCACGATCACCGCCACGACGCCGGCCGGTCCCCAGGGCCCCGTGGACGTGAGCGTCACGAACCCCAGCACCACCTCGTTCAGCCGCCCCTCGGCGTTCCTGTACGAGGCGCCCGTCGTGCCGACCCAGCTCTACACGCTCGTCCCGTGCCGCCTCGTGGACACGCGCGGAGCGGTGGGCCCGTATGGGGGCCCGGCCCTCTCGGCCAACCAGACCCGCACGTTCGCGCTCTCGGGCAACTGCGGCATCCCGGCCGACGCCGTCGCGCTCTCCCTCAACCTCACCGTTCTCAACGCCACGACAGGCGGCGAGATCGTCCTCGCTCCGGCGGGCATCTCGACCCCCGGCACGTCGGCTTCCAGCTTCCGGGCGGGCTCGACCCGGGCGAACAACACCCTCATGCCCGTGAACGGGCAGCCGCTGGGCTCTCTCTCCGTCACGGCGAAGATCCCCTCCGGCACCGTCGAGGTCGTCATCGACGTGAACGGCTACTTCAAGTAGACGGACGGATCGCGGGAGGCGCTTCGAACGGCGCCTCCCGCACCACTTTCACGCATACTTCACGCATTGCGGTTCTCGATGAGAGGTAATCGATGCGTGGTTTCCTTGTGGCCCGGCCCGCCCTCCGGGTGCTCCCCCTGCTCCTCGCGGGCGCTCTCGCCCTTCCGCTGATGGCCGCCGCGAAGAAGAAGGCTCCCGCGAAGCCGGCGAAGGCCTCGCTCGCGGCCCCGGCGAAGACCCCGCCAGTCGCGCCGAAGACCGGCGATCTCCTCCCGTTCAAGGCGGAACGCAAGACCCTCGCGAACGGCCTCGAGGTTCTCGTGGTGCCCACGGGCCTCCCCAACATCGTCTCCATCCAGATCCCGGTGCAGACGGGCTCGCGCAACGAGGTGGAGGCCGGGAAGACGGGCTTCGCCCACTTCTTCGAGCACATGATGTACCGGGGCACGAAGACGATGACCCCGGCCCAGTACCAGGAGATCCTCACGAAGGCCGGCGCGCGCGACAACGCCTACACCACCGACGACTACACGAACTACCACCTCACGTTCGCGAAGGAAGACCTCGAGACGATGCTGCGGCTCGAGGCCGACCGCTTCCAGAACCTCTCCTACGAGGAGTCCGCGTTCAAGACGGAAGCGCGAGCCGTTCTCGGCGAGTACAACAAGAACGCCTCCGAGCCCATCAACAAGCTCGACGAGGTCATCCGGAATACGGCTTACTCCACCCACACGTACAAGCACACGACGATGGGCTTCCTCAAGGACGTCGAGGACATGCCCAACCAGTTCGCGTACTCGAAGGTGTTCTTCGACCGCTGGTACCGGCCCGAGTACACGACCGTGATCGTCGCGGGCGACGTCGTGCCCGCCCAGGTCTTCAAGCTCGTCGAGAAGTACTGGGGCGGCTGGAAGCGCGGCTCCTTCAAGGTCGCGATCCCCGAGGAGCCCGCGGCCAGGGGCGCCAAGGCCGTCCACGTCCCGTGGGACGCGCCCACCCTGCCGTGGGTGACCGTGTCGTTCCCCGGCCCGGCGTTCTCCGAGACCGACAAGACCTGCGCGGCGGCGGACCTCCTCGTGGACCTCTGGTTCGGCGAGACCTCCGACCTCTACAAGAAGCTCGTCGAGAGCGAGCAGAAGATCGACCGCCTCTACGCGTTCGCGCCCCGCAACGCCGACCCCGATCTCATCCAGGTATTCGCGCGCCTCAAGAAGCCGGAAGACGCGCTCTTCGTGCGCGACCAGATCCTGAAGACGGTGGCTCGCGCCAAGGCCGAGCTCCTCCCCGAGGAAAGGGTCGCGGCGGCCAAGAAGAACGCGCGCTACGGGCTCCTGCGCGGCCTCGACACCACGGAGAAGATCGCCGGCCTCCTCGCCCGGTTCGTGCGCTACCGCCGCTCGTTCGACTCGCTGAACGCCTACTACCGCGTCTTCGGCGAGCTGACGCCCCAGGACCTCCAGGCCGTGGCGCGCCGCTTCTTCGTGGACGACGGGCTCGTCTTCGCCTCGCTCTCGCAGAAGCCTCTCGCGAAGGAGGTCGCGGCGCTGCCGAAGCTCGCGACGTTCGCGCCGCGGGAGGAGACGGCCGCGCTCGACCTCGTGGTGCGCAAGGGCCCGTCTCCGCAGATCGTCGTGAAGCTCCTGTTCCAGGCGGGCTCCGCGCGGGATCCCCGCGGCAAGGAGGGCCTGGCCTCTCTCTCCGCCGCCATGGTCACCGAGGGCGGCTCGGGCGAGAAGCGGAACGACGAGATCACCCGGGCTCTCTTCCCCATGGCGGCCAGCTTCTCGGCCCAGGTCGACAAGGAGATGGCGACGCTCACGGCCGTCGTCCACAAGGACAACTGGGAGCCCTTCTTCGACCTCGTGCTGCCCGTGCTCACCGATCCCGGCCTCCGCGACGACGATTTCAAGCGGCTGCGGGACAGCCAGAGGAACGGCCTGGTACAGGACCTTCGCGAGAGCAACGACGAGGAGCTCGGCAAGGAGCGCCTCCAGGGCAACGTGTTCGCGGGAACGCCGTACGCGCATCCGCCGCTCGGCACCGTGGCCGGCATCGACGCGCTCACGCTCGAGGACGTCAAGGGGTTCCTCGCCTCGCAGTACACGCGGAAGAACCTGACCGTCGGAATCTCGGGCGACGTGCCCGACGCGCTCGTCTCACGCCTGTCCAAGGAGCTCGCGAAGCTCCCCGAGGGGGCGGCTCCCGAGCCCATCCGGATCACGCCCGTGAAGCCCCTGGGCCTCGAGGTCGAGATCGTGGAGAAGGAGACCCGGGCGACGGCGATCTCGATCGGCCATCCCATCGAGGTCACGCGGTCGCATCCCGACTTCGCCGCCCTCTCGGTGGCCCGCGCGTGGCTCGGCGAGCACCGCTCTTCGATGGCGCGGCTCTTCCAGACGATCCGCGAGGTGCGCGGGATGAACTACGGCGACTACGCGTACATCGAGGCGTTCCCGCGCGGGATGTACCAGTTCGTGCCCGACGCGAACCTCGCGCGGCGCGCACAGCTCTTCGAGATCTGGGTGCGTCCGGTCCCGCCGGAGAAGGCCGCGTTCACGCTGCGGCTCGCGCTCCACGAGCTCTCGCAGCTCGTCGCGAACGGCCTTTCCGAGGCCGACTTCCAGGCCACGCGCTCGTACCTCATGAAAAGCGTCTACCTCCTCACGGCCACGCAGGACCACGACCTCGGCTACGCGCTCGACTCGAAGTGGTACGGCATGAACGAGTACACCACCACGATGCGCGAGCGCCTCGCGAAGCTCACCCGGGACGATGTGAACCGCGCGATCCGGAAGCACCTCACCGCGCGCGACCTCTCGATCGTGTTCGTCACGAAGGACGCTCAGGCGCTCTCCGCGGCGCTGCTTTCGGCCGGCCCCGCGACGATCACGTACGACGCGCCGAAGCCTCCGGAGGTGCTGGAGGAGGACAAGCGTGTCGGGGCGATCCCGCTGTCCCTCACCCCCGAGGCCATCCGCGTCACGAAGGTGACGGACGTCTTCGGGCGGTGAGCCGGGAAGAGCCGGGACGCGAGGGTCCCGGCTCTATCTCCAGACGAGCCGGGGAGTCTCGAGAGCGAGCGGCCCTTCGAGGACGAGGCCCGCGAACCGCTCCACCGGAACGGTGGACAGAACGCCGGCCGGAAGCTGAGCGGCGAGCGCCAGCCGGAAGATCTCGGCAGCGTGCTCGGCGCTCAGCTTTCCCGGAAGGAACGCCGCCCCCTCGCGCGAGGCGGCTTCCGACGCCTCGGGCTCCGCGCCGGGCACGTGGGCCGCGACGTCCACTGTGTCTACGGCGCCGGCTTCGGAGCTCGCCGCCGCGCCCGCGAGCCGGGCCGCGACGGCGCTCACGGAGGCGCAGGAAGATCCGTCGGACGGGTCGGTCAGCGTGAAACGGAACCGCCAGACGGGCACGCGAACCGCTCCGCCGGCCGGGAGCGTATCGGTATCGGCCTCGCGAGCGAGCTTCACGAGCCCCGTCTCCGTGATCGCGACCACCGCGCCGCAGGGCCCGCAGACGCGGACGCAGAACGGACCGGCCAGAGGCAGCCCGGCG
>JAEUQS010000869.1 GCA_016789625.1 Acidobacteriota bacterium
GGCGGGAAGCGCGCGCGTGAATGCCGGTGTGTACAACCCGAGCGCGGGTCCCGTGGACACGACGATCGTGCTGCGAAGCGCTCAGGGCGACGAGCTGGGGCGGGTGTTCAACGTGCTGCCGGGATACGGCTGGCTGCAGGAGAACGACCTGCTGTCGCGGCTCGGCGGCGGGGCCGACCTCACGGGCGCGAGCCTCGTGATCACGGCGATGCGGCCCGTGCATCCCTGGGTGATCACAGTCGACAACCGGTCGGGCGACGGCACGGTGCTGCCTCCGGTGGACCTCGCGTTCCGGTGATACGATGACCTTTGCCAGATGAAGGTCAAAGTCACGCCTTGGAAGATGGCCGTGCTCCTGTCGCTCTGGAGCACGGGTTCAATCTGGGCGAAGGAGCCGCCCAGGGCCGAGTTCCTCAAGGACGCTGACCACTCCAAGCTCCGCCTGGCGGCCGACTCGAAGGGCCGCGTGGTCACCTTCGACTCGCTCGAGGGCGAGATCACCATCTGGGACGCGAGGGGCCGCACGGAGACTCATTGCAGTCTCGGTGCGGCTTCTCCGTTTGCGCGAGGGAATCTGGGCCTGAATGGCAGTCGGGTGCTCTTTGCGGGCTCAGAGGGCAACAAAGCGTCCCTTGCCGTGTACGACACGCGCGGCTGTGAGCTCAAGAAGACGGTGAGCCTCGAAGGCTACGCGGTGCTCGGCGTGTTTCCCGCTAAGTATGGCTGGCTCCTCACGGTCGCCAGCTTGAAGGACTTCCAGCACTCCGTGATCTCTGTCGACGATTCGGGACGGAAGTCGGCGACCTTCGACCTCGAGGACGAGTTCCTGCCGGAGCCGGCGGAGGGCGAGGCCGCGGGGTCCAGCCTCCTTGGCAAGATGTCTTACCCATTCGAGGCGGACGGAGACGTCTGGCTGATACCGGCTCAGAAGTATGTGCTCGTGCGCCCGCAGCAGAAGGGTAAGGGGGCCTACTCGTTGGATCCTCCCGGTTGCCTCGCAACGCGCTCGGCGCGGATGAGCGCCGAGGCGGCCAAGCTCGGGCGTGAGCGCATGGCGAAGACCTACAAGGGTACTGCTCTCGGATCGGCTCTCGAGGTCGAACCCAAGGGATGGGAATCGTTTTCCTCTTCGGTCGTGACTGTCAGCTCTTCGCCTTCCGGTGTCGGCGTCGTCGCCCGGATGCAAAGCGGCGGCTGTCGGCTGGATGTTTGGAATCTGTCTGCGGAGTCCCTGCTTCAGAGCGTCAAGCTGGGAACCTGCCCCACGACCGTGTGGTTCACGGACGACGAAGCGCGCTACGTGAGCGACGGAAAGCTGGCGACTCTGAGCTTCGCGGTTCCACTGTCGCAAGCGAAGCCGATTGCTTCCTGCAAGGAGCAGACGGCGGCCGAGCCGCCTGGCGTGGAGCCCGCACGCACGGCACCCACCACGGGGCAGGTTACGAAGGACCGATAGGCGATCGCCCGACCCGAGGTCTTCGGCGATGTGGTAGGTTGCGCCTTCCCCCATGGTCCGGCTTGGCCTGTCCCTCTTCGCGGGGCTGCTGCTCGTCGCCCCCTCGGCGGTCCTGAGCGCCGCGAATGAGGTCGTGTATCTGGCGGGTGCGGCCGAGATCGACGGGTTGGCCGGCGCACGCTTCTCCTCGATCCTGACGGTATCGAACCCCAATGCGGCAGCGGTCGCGGTTCGGGTGGAGTTCGTGCCCCCACCAGGCGTCGCGGTGCCGAGCCCGCTCCTGCGGACCCTGGCGGCAGGCCAGACCTGGCGGGTCGACCGCGTTCTGCCGGCCCTCTTCGGGCTTGCGTCGACCGCGGGGGCGCTGAGGCTGACGTCCGAAAATTCGGTGGTGACGACGCTCGCCACGCGGAACGTGGCCGATCCACGCGGAACCTACGGCGTCGCCCTGCCGCCCGTCGCGGAGTCCACGCTCCTCGGTGCGGGAGAGGTCGGACACGGAATCTGGCTCAGCCAGTCGGCCGTGAACGGGCGCGGGTATCGATCGAACCTCGCGGTCGTCTTCTCGGAAGCGGGCGAGGTCGAGCTCCGGATCCTCGACGCGCTCGGAGTGAACCGAGGTAGCCGGGTGCTCTCGGCTGAGCGGCCAGCGTTCGTGCAGCTGCGGCTGGCCGACCTGATCGGCGACGTCGACTTCGAGGGGCGCTACGAGATCGCCGTGCGAACGGGGAGAGTGCTGAGCTACGGGGTGGTGAACG
>JAEUQS010000873.1 GCA_016789625.1 Acidobacteriota bacterium
TCACGTCCGGGTAGAGCGCCAGCTTGTTGCCGTGCGCGGGCTCGCGGTAGTAGCCGGCCCGAAGGAACACGAGCGTCGCCCTCGAGAGGCGGAGCGTGTACTCGGCGCCGAATCGGAGCAGCGTGCCGTCGTCCGACGAGCCCCTCGTGATCGTGCGCGTCGAGGGCGTGCAGGCCCCGGATCCGCAGAACGCGAACACCGGCACGAAGCCGTCGTTGAGCTGCGAGTACTGGATGCGCTGCACGTCCACCGCGAGGCGGAGGTCGGGGATGGGCCGGCCCGAGAGCCCCAGCGAGAAGTCGTCGGGCACCTTGAAGCGGCCGCAGGCGCTGGCGCCGCTCCCCGGGATGTTGGGGTCGTCGTGCCCGCAGCTGAAGAGGAACGTCGACGAGGCGGTGGTGCCGCGCACGGTATACGAGACGTCGTAGCCGGGCTGGCGGCGGTACACGGCCCCGAACGAAAGAGCTCCCCTCTCGAAGAGGTCGTAGCGGATGCCGCCGATGAACCCCAGCCGGCGCGACGAGGTGACGTCGGTCGAGATGTCGGCCGCGATGCGCGTGGAGTTGTTCGCGTCCGCGATCTGGCGATACGACGGGGCGCCGCCCACGCCGAAGAGCTCGTAGCGGAGCTGGTTCACCGTGACCCCGGCGCCCACCGTGAGGGCGTCGAACCGCATGCCGAGGGAGAGCCCGTAGAGCGAGTTGCGCACGTCGACGCCGCCCTCCTCGTCGAGGGAGTTGGCCACGCCGAACCGGCTGAAGAAGAAAACGCGGTACGTGGGGTCGAGGTCGTTCTCGGTGTCGATGCGGTAGCGCAGGTTCGTGGCGCCATAGGCTGCGATCGAGAGGTTCTTCGTGACGGGCGCGACGATCGAGAAGAACTCGGCCTCGTTCCTCGTGCCGGTGAGCGTGTACTCGTTGCGCTCGATGAGCGAGTAGGCGCCCCCCGTGCCCTGCGCGTAGTTGGAGTTCTGAAGCGTGGGCTCGAAACGGAACTGCTTGCCCGAGATGCCGACCTGATAGGCCCCGAGCTGCGCGACTCCCGCGGGGTTGGCGAGCGCGGCCGTGGCGTCGTCGGCGATCGATACGAAGGCCCCGCCCATCGCGAGCGACTTGCCCCCCGGATTCACGAGGTTCAGCTGGATCCGGGAGAGGAGCGGCGAATCGAACTGCGCGCGGGCCGGAAGGGAGGTGAGGCCCACGGCACAGAGCAGGGACGCAAAGCGGATGGCTTTCGAGATGTCGGACATCGCTCGGATCGCTCTCCTCGGGTTTTTCATTTGGACGGGGGCTCGAGCAGTTTAAGGGCGTCTTCGGGAGAGGCGAAGGCCACGGTCTCGGCGGCCCGGGCTTCGGCGGCCACGGTCATCTCGACGCGCTTCGTGGCGCCGCTCGAGCCTTCGAGGAGCTCCACCGCATAGCGGCCCGGAGGCACGTCCAGGACCGCAGGGGTCGTGAGGCCTTCGGCCAGCGGAATCCTCTGGTTCGTCGCGAGGTCGGTGACGGAGGTGACGCGGGCCCAGGGCATCGCGTCGACCGCGAGGGAGCCCGTGCTTTTTCGGGCCGGCGGCGGGGGGGGTGGCTCGGCTCCCCGCCCGCGGGCGAGCCAGAGTCCGCCGCCGACGAGGAGGACGGCGGCGGCCGCGAGAGCCGCGACCCACGGTCCCCGGCGACCCGGAGCGTCGGGGAGCCGCGTCGTGACGCCGGTTTCCTGCACGGGCTCGTCCCACGGCCGCGTCAGGGTGCGCCGCACGTTGGGCGGCGGCAGCGCCATCGACTCCGAGCCCGCCTGATGGCGATCGGGGAACGCGATGGGGGCCTCGATGCCCAGGAGCTCGTCGACGGTCTCGCCGAGCTCGGACCTCAGGATGCCGATGATCTCCGCGTAGGACTGCGGGCGCGCCTCGCGGTCTTTCTGGAGCATGCGCATCACGAGCGACGTGAGCGCCGGCGGGAGCTCCGGATTGCCCGGCGCGGCCACGAGCGGCGCCGGGGTGTCGGTGAGGTGCGCGGAGGCGAACGCGAGAGGGGAGTCGCCGTTGATGGGGAGCTCCCGCGAGAGGAGCCGGTAGAACATCACGCCGAGGGCGTACATGTCGCTCCGGAAGTCCATCTTCTGGCCGGCGGGGAGCGAGCCGAGCTGCTCCGGAGACCAGTAGTAGGGCTTTCCCATGAGCAGCCCCGTCTTCGTGAAATCGTGCAGCGTCTCTTCGCTCTCCGTCCACTTCGCGATGCCGAAGTCGAGGATCTTGGCGATGCGCTTGTTCCCCGCCTCGAGCACGAACACGTTGTCGAGCGAAAGGTCCCGATGCACGATGGACTGCGTGGCGAGGTATTCGAGCCCCCGGCACACCTGCACGAAGAACGGCAGCAGCTCGCGCCACGGGCGGCCCATGTAGGCCGAGAGCGTGCGCCCTTCGAGGAGCTCCATGGCGAACCAGGTCTGCCCGTTCGTGACCCCGATGTCGTAGAACGTCACGATGTTGGGGTGGCGCAGCTTCTCGAGGATGCGCGCTTCCCTCAGGAAGCGGCGCCCCGAGTCGTCCAGCTCCCGCGCGGGCCCGGTGAGGAGCACCTTGAGCGCGACGACGCGCGCCGGCGTGCGCTCGTCCTGGGCCGCGTAGACGACGCCCATGCCTCCCTGTCCCAGCTTGCGCAGAGGGCGGTAGGGCCCGAACCGGGCTGGGAGGGCGGTCGCCATTCTCGATCGATTATGCGCGCGCGTACACTTCAGGCCTCGTGACGGGCGCTGCACTTTTCAGGCTTCGAAAGGTCGCCTGCGCCCTGTCGCTCTGGCTCGTTCTGCTGTTTCCGGGTCTCTCGAAGGCCGACAGCCGGGATCAGAAGGCCGCGGACCTTTACGAGGAGGCGCGCGACCTCATCCGCAAGGGCAACCACAAGAAGGGCGCGCAGCTCCTGAAGCAGGCCATCGACCGGGGGGCGACCGAGCCCGTCGAGAGGCAGGGGAGCGAGACGCGTTACCTCGCCGAGCGTTACGACCCGTACTACTGGCTGGGCCGGGCGCAGATGGAGCTCGGGCTCGACGACCAGGCCCTCCTGAGCTTCGAGAAATCCGAGTCGTTCGGGGTCATCAAGGGCTGGCAGGAGGAATGGACCGATCTTTCGCGGCGGCGCGCGCAGCTCCTCGCAAAAAGGCCGCCGCCGACGCCGACGCCAGGGCTCGCGATCGTCGCGGCGGTCGCTTCGGCGACACCGGTCCCCACGGCTCATGTAGCCGTCGTCGTGCCCCCGACGCCCGTCCCCGCGCTGCCCACGCCCACGCCCGTGGTGGTCGCCCTCGTCGTACCCACCCGGGCCGCCGGCGCGGCGGTTTCGCCCGCTCCCGTGTCGGAACCGCCCGAGAAAACCGCGCTCCGGACCATTCGCGAGGAGTACGCGAAGTGGATGACGGATCCTGTGGGCGGCGGCTCGGCCCGCGAGGTCCTTGCGTCCCGCACGGGTCCGCTGGACGCCCTTCTCTCGCGTCCCGCGTCCCCCGCTGCCCTCGCGGCGGCGCTCGCGAAGGAGACGGCCTTCCGAACGAAGGAGGCCCTCCCGGCCCTCCGGCGCGACGGGCTCCTCGCGGGCCTCGGGGCCCTCCAGAAGCACGATTTCGCGGCTGTGGCTCTCGCGGTGGGTTTCGTCCGCGTCGTGGATCCGGCAGCCCCCCAGCCCGCCATCCTCGAGTGCGCGGCGCTCGGCACGCAGTACCTCGTGGAGGGCCGGCGCAGCGCCGCGCTCGTGGACCGCGCCCGCCGCAGCCTCGCGGCGTGGCGTCTCAAGGTCGGCAAGGACGCTCTTCTGCCGCCGCTCCTCTCACCCGCGCTCCGCGATGTGCTGAAGTGACCCGGGGGGCGCTCCTTCGCCGCGCCCCCCAGACCCCCCAGGCGGGGTGATCGCTATTTTTCCGGGTCAGGGTTCGGCTCATTCCGAGCCGGGCAGATAGCTCCTCACCTGCGCGACGAAGCGCGCCGGCTCGATCGGCTTG
>JAEUQS010000001.1 GCA_016789625.1 Acidobacteriota bacterium
GCCGAAGGGCGCCGACCTCCTCCAGACGAGCCCCAGGGTCCGCGCCGGCTCGGGATCCCGGAAGCGCCGGAGAGCCAGCGCGCCGCGCCGGTTCTCGAGCTCGGCGGCAATCGCCGGAAGGAGCGTCACCCCGGCGCCCGACGCCACCATCGACACGAGCGTCGAAAGGCTGGTCGCCCGGAAACCGGCCTCGCGGATTCCCGTCCGCGCGCAGGCCGAAAGCGCCTGCTGCCTCAGGCAGTGGCCGTCCTCGAGGAGCAGCACCGTTTCCTCGGCCAGCTCCTCGAGCGGCACCCGCGATCGGCCCCGGGCGAGACGGTGCCCGCGCGGCACGGCGAGGAAAAAGGGATCGGCCGCGAGCGGCTCCTGAGCCACGTCGCCGAGGGGCACCTCGAGCGCGAGGAGCGCCGCGTCGATGCGTCCTTCGGCCAGGTGCTCGAGCAGGGTCGCCGTCTTCTCCTCGAGCCACACGACCTCGAGCTTGGGAAACCGCGCCGCGAGAACGGGCGCCGCGTCGGGCAGGAAGTATGGCGCGATCGTGGGGATGACCCCGAACGTGCGCCGGCCCGAGAGCGGATCCCCGAGCGCGCGGGCCGCCTCGAGCACGTCGTCGGCGCCCACGAGGAGCCGTGAGAGCGAAGGGAGGAGCACCTCCCCTTCGGAGGTGGGCCGCACGCCTCCGCGGTCCCGCTCGAAGAGCACCACCCCGAGCGCCCTCTCGAGCAGCGCGAGCTGGGCCGAGAGCGCGGGCTGAGAAACTGCGCAGAGGGTTGCGGCGGCGCGAAAGCCGCCGGTCTCCTTCACCGCGAGGGCGTACTGGACCTGCCGGAGCGAGAACGGATGGGGGGCGCTTCTCACGATAGCCATTCTCTATCAGGTTGATCGAAATGTTGTCTTGGACGTATCAGGCGCCGGAGCCTACCTTTGCGGCGTGCGGAAGACCCCGCACCAAGAAACAACAAGGAGCACCGCACATGTTGACCGTCGGAGACCGTTTCCCCCAGTACTCGCTCGAAGCCGTCGTGAGCCTCGAGAAGGGCAAGGAATTCCAGAAGCTCACCGAGAAGAGCCACGAAGGAAAGTGGAAGATCGTCTTCCTGTGGCCCATGGACTTCACGTTCGTGTGTCCCACCGAGATCGCCGCGTTCGGGAAGAAGAACCGCGACTTCGAGGACCGCGACGCGCAGGTTCTGGGCGTCTCGACCGACACGCATTTCGTGCACCTCGCGTGGCGGAAGAACCATCCGGATCTCCTCGACCTCCCGTTCCCGATGCTCGCCGACACCAAGCGCGAGCTCTCGACCGCGCTCGGAGTCCTCCACAAGACCGACGGCGTGCCCCTTCGCGCGACGTTCATCGTGGATCCCGAGGGCGTCATCCGCCACGTCAACGTGAACGACCTCTCCGTGGGCCGCAACGTCGACGAGGTGCTGCGCAACCTGGACGCGCTGCAGACCGACGAGCTCTGCCCCTGCAACTGGCAGAAGGGTGACGACACCCTGAAGGCCGCCTGAGGAAGGATTCGCGATGAACACGCTCGAGAACGTTCGCGAGGCGCTCCCCGCGTGGGCGCGCGATCAAAAGCTCAACCTGGACGCCGTCCTCGCCGAGGGCGGCGCCCTCTCCCCCGCAGACCGCTGGGGCGTTGCCGTCGCCGTCGCGGCGGCGCGACCCACGGTGCCGCTCCTCGCCGCGCTCGTCGCGGAGGCCCGTCTGAAGATGGGACCGGCTGCCGAGCCCGCGATCGAGGACGGCCTCGCCGCAGCCTCGCTCATGGCCATGAACAACGTGTTCGACCGGTTCCGGCACATGATCGGGAAGCCCGTCTACGCCGAGAAGCCGGCGCGGCTCCGGATGAACCGTCTGGCCAAGCCCGCGACCACCAAGGCCGGCTTCGAGCTCATGGCCCTGGCCGTGAGCGCGGTGAACGGCTGCGAAGCCTGCGTGAAGGCCCACGAGACCGTCGTCCTCGAGGGCGGCCTCACCGAGGATCACGTCCACGAGGCCGTACGCATCGCGGCGGTGGTCCAGGCCGTCGCGACGGCGCTCGAAGCCGCCCGGACGGTGCCGGCCCCGGTGACCGAACCCGCGCTGGCCCCCGCCTGACGGCGAAACGTCACCCCCCTTCCGAACGTATAACGGGGCGTCCATGCAGCGCCTCCTCCTCCTCTCGGTTCTCACGTCCACGACGCTCGTTTCCGCCGGCTGCTCCAAGGCGAGGGCCGGCGGTCCGGTAGGACCGCAAAGGAATCCCACCGGGATTCCCGGCGTTCCCGTTTCCCGGCCCGAGGCCGGAGCGCCCGGCCCGTCCGCGGTGGCGGGACTCCGCCCCGGAGCGCTCCTCCTGACGGGCGAGATCGCCTCGGAGAGGCCCGCCGCCATCACGATCCCGAGGACCCAGCAGTGGCAGACGACGCTCCGCTGGATCGCCGAGGACGGCACCCTCGTGAAGAAGGGCGACCGCGTGGCCGAGCTGGACGGCTCGGCAGCCGGGAGCACCCTGGAAGACAAGCGCATCGCCCTCGTCGAGGCCGAGACCGAGTTCGTGAGGCAGGAGGCCCAGCTCCGGTCGAACGAGGAGGATCGCCTCTTCAAGCTCGAGGAAAGGAAGGTCGCGCTCGAGAAGGCGCGCCTCGACGCCTCGATCCCCGTGGAGCTCCGGTCGGTGCGCGAGCACCAGGAAAAGCAGCTCGCGCTCGACAAGGCCCGCACCGAGCTCGCCAAGGCCGAGGAGGAGCTGACCGCGTTTCGCAAGACGGCCGAGGCCGACCGCGACATCAAGCGCATCGCGACCCGGCGCGCCAGGGAGGAGCTCGAGACCGCCCAGAGCACCGTCGACGCGTTCGTGCTGCGCGCGCCCACCGACGGCGTGATCGTCGTGCAGGTGAACCCGCGCGACGGCCGGCGTCCGATCCAGGAAGGCGACATGCTCTGGCCCGGCGTCGTGGTCGCCACGCTCCCCGACCCCGCCACGATCCGCGTCGAGGCCTCGCTCTCCGACGTCGACGCCGGCAAGGTCGCCAAGGGGCAGAAGGCCCTCCTGTATCCGGATGCCTTTCCCGGACGCGTCCTCGAGGGCGAGGTCACCGACATCGCCGACGTCGCCCAGCAGATCGCGACCGAATCGTCGCGGCGCGCGTTCCGGGTCCTCCTCCCGATCCTCGCGGGGGACCGCAGCGGTCTGAAATCGGGCATGTCGGTGAGGGTCGAGCTGCCCACGGGGCCCGTGATTCCCCGGGGCGACGTCTCCGCCGCGGCCGCGCCGGGCGCAACTTCCCCGCGAAAGCTCCCCGCCGACCTCGAGGAGAGCGACGAGGCTCGGGTCCTCCGCGCCGACCTCCCGGTGACCGTCCAGATCAACGGAACGCTCGCGGCCGTGGAATCGAGCTTTCTCGGCCCCGGCCCGGTACCCGACATCTGGGAGTACCGGATCGCGCGGCTCGCTCCGGAAGGCTCGACCGTGAAGAAGGGCGCGCCCGTCCTCGCGTTCGACACCACCACGATCCTGCAGAAGAAGCAGGAGAAGGAAGCCGAGGCCGATACCGCCAAGACGAACATCGAGAAGCGCGAGCGCGACCACGCCCGCGAGCGGCAGGATCTCGAGCTGCGCATCGCCGAGGCCGACGCCCGTAAGAAAAAGCTCGAGCTCAAGGTCGACGTACCTCCCGAGCTCGCCCAGGCCGTCGAGCTCGCGAAGCTGCGCCTGGATTTCGCCCTCGCCCACAAGGAGACGCTCTACCTCGAGAGAAAGCGGGTCGCGGTGGACGAGGCCAAGCGCGCGGAGATCGAGGTCCTGAAAGGCCGCTACGAGAGGGCCGTGCTGCGGGTCAAGCAGCTCACCGAGGGAATCCAGCGGCAGTCGGTCGCCGCTCCGCGCGACGGAACGGTGCTCTACGTGGTCGACGGGCGGGACGAGAAGAAGAAGGTCGGCGACACGGCGTGGATGGCCGATCGCGTTCTCGAGATCCCCGATCTCTCCCGCATGGCGGTGCGCGGCGAGGCCGACGAGGCCGATGCCGCGCTCCTCGCCGACGGCCAGCGCGCCGTGGTGCGGCTCGAAGCGCATCCGGAGGACGAGTTTCGGGGACGGGTGACGAAGCTCTTTCGCACGGTGCAGCGCGCCTCGCGCAAGAAGCCCACACCCGTGCAGCGGTTCGAGATCGCGCTCGACGAATCCGACGAAAAGCGGATGCGGCCCGGCATGCGCGTCACCGGATCCGTCGAGATCGACCTCGCGTCGAAGGTCCTCTCGGTTCCGCGCGCGGCGGTGTACCCGGGTCCCGAAGGGCCCGTCGTGTATCAGAGAAGGGGCGGCAAGGCCGTCGCGACCAAGGTGACGCCCGGCCGGCGCGGCGAGACCCGGGTGGAGATCGTCTCGGGCCTGGCCGAGGGCGATTCCGTGCTCGTTCCCAAGGGTGCGGCCACGAACGGGAAGAAGCCCTCGTGAGGGCCCGGGCTCTCATCCTGGGCGCGGTCGCGCTCACGCTCGCCGCCTGCACGGCGAAGGAGCGGCCCCTGCCGACGGCGAAGGTCACCAAAGGGCCGTTCGTGCGGAAGGTCCTCGCCGAGGGCACGCTCAAGGCCGTGAAGTCGACGCCCGTCTCGGCTCCCGGAAGCGACATGTCGTTCAAGGTGGGCTGGCTCGCTGACGAGGGAGCCCGCGTGGCGAAGGGCGACGTCGTGGTGCGCTTCGATCCCAGCGAGAGCGAGAAGGCCCTGCGGGGCGGACTCTCCGAACGCGACACCGCCCAGGCCCGTGCCTTTCGCGAGCGGGCCGACGGCGGGTCCACGGTGACGAACCTCGGGCGCGACGCGGAGCAGGCCGGCCGCGAGCGCGTCGCGGCGGAAACGTGGGAGGCCAAGGACCCCGAGCTCTATTCGCGGCAGGAGATCGTCGAGGCCACGGTGGACGCGGGCCTCGCGGGGCATCGCGAGGGCTACTACAGGAAGAACCGCGACATCCGGCGGGACCTCATGAAGACGAACCTCGAGCTAACGGGCATCGACGCCCGCAAGGCGAAGCTCAAGAT
This sequence comes from Acidobacteriota bacterium, assembly GCA_016789625.1. Taxonomy (GTDB): domain Bacteria; phylum Acidobacteriota; class Thermoanaerobaculia; order UBA5066; family UBA5066; genus JAEUQS01. Next base: position 5,031 of record JAEUQS010000001.1, read on the forward strand.
CGACAAGGCCGAGAAGGAGCGCGCCGCGCTCGAGGTTCTCGCGCCGCACGACGGCATCGTGCTCTTCAAGCGCAACTGGCGCGGAGAGCTCCCGCAAGTGGGCCAGAACGTGTGGAGCGGAATGTCGATCGCCGAGCTGCCGGACACGTCCCTGCTCGAAGCCGAGATCCAGGTGCTCGAGGCGGATGCCGGAGGCCTCGCGAAGGGCAAGCGCGCGACCGTCGTGCTCGAGGGAAGGGCGGGCGAGCAGGCGGGTACCGTGAAGAGCGTCGACGCCGTGGCGAGGCCGAGGCAGCGCGGCGTGCCCGTGCAGTACTTCGGCGCGATCCTCTCCCTCGAGAAGACCGACCCCCTGGCGATGCGGCTCGGCCAGCGCATCGTCGCGACCCTGTTCCTCGACGAGGAGAAGGAGGCCCTCTCGATTCCGCGCCAGGCCCTCTTCGAGAAGGACGGCAAGGTCGTGGCGTATCGGAAGACCGCCACCGGCT
>JAEUQS010000043.1 GCA_016789625.1 Acidobacteriota bacterium
GGAGCCATTAGGCGCACGAGCGACGCCCAGGCGGCCCGGGACGTGAGCGCCGCCGCGCGGGAGCGTGAGGTCGTGGCGATCGTGGTCGGCCTGCCGCGCAGCGAGGACGGCAGCGAAGGGGCGTCCGCCCGCCGGGCCCGCAACTTCGGGCGGCGCCTCGGCGAGGAGAGCGGCCTGCCCGTGCACTTCCAGGACGAAGCTCTCACGACGGTCGAGGCGGAGAGCTCGCTTCGCGAAACCGGCCTCTCGGCCGAGAAGCGCAAGGGAGCCCGCGACGCCGAGGCCGCCGCGGTCATCCTGCGGGACCACCTCGCCGGCCGCGAACGGAGCGAGGCGTGAGGCGGTTCCTCAAGGTCGTGTCCTGGCTCCTCCTCGTCGCGCTCCTCGCGGCGGGCGCCGGGGCGTTCGCCGTGAAGCGGCTCCTCGAAGAGCCCTGGAAGGGCTTCCCCGGACCGGAGAAGACGGTCGACATCGCTCCGGGCACGAGCGTCCCCGGGATCCTCCAGCAGCTCGAGCGGGAGGGAATCCTCCGCAGCCGGCATCTGGGCGCCCTCGCGATGCGCCTCTCTTTCGAAGGCCGGGCGCTGAAGGCCGGCGAATACCGGTTCGCCTCCGCGGCCACGCCGGCCGAGGTGCTGCGGCGCATCGCCGAGGGAGACGTCGTGCGCTACCGGGTGACGGTTCCCGAGGGTCTCGCGGCCGCCGAGATCTTCGACCTCCTCGTCGCCAGGGGCTTCGGACGCCGCGAGGTCTACCACCAGCTCTTCTCGAAGGTCGCCGCCTTCCCCGCCGTGCCGAGGGACGCGCCGAGCCTCGAGGGGTTTCTGTTCCCCGACACCTACCTCCTCACCAAGGGCATGGACGAGCCGCGCATCCTGACCCTGATGACGAAGGAGCTCGCGAAGCGGCTTCCCGCGGGCTACGAGGAGAAGGTCCGGGCCCAGGGCCTCACCCTTCTTTCCGCCGTGACGCTCGCATCGCTCGTCGAAAAGGAGACCGGCATCGGCGCGGAGCGCCCCCTCGTCGCGGCCGTCTACCGCAACCGGCTGCGGAAGGGGATGCTCCTGCAGTGCGATCCCACGACGATCTACGCGGCGAAGAGGGCCGGGGTCTGGAACGGCTCGATCACGAGGCAGAACCTCCAGCTCGACGAGCCCTACAACACCTACGTGCGTCCCGGTCTCCCGCCGGGGCCGATCGCGAGCCCCGGTCTCGCCGCGCTCACGGCCGTCACCGAGCCCGCGAACGTCCCCTGGCTCTACTTCGTGGCGACGGGGGACGGGACGGCCGCCCACCGGTTCGCCGAGACCTACGCCGAGCATCAACGAAACGTCGCGCTCTACCAGAAAGCGCGCCGCGCGGCGCGAGGCACGTGAGCTACACTCGAAAGCGTTCCGTCATCGGTGTGGTGCGAGGAGTGACATGAGCGCGAAACCCGCTCTCCCCAGGCTTTTCGGCCCCTACGTCCTCACGAAGTTCCTCCACGCGGACGCGCTCGGAGAGGTCTACCGGGCCGGCACCGCCGCAGGCAAGAACATGCGGCCGTTCCTGCTCATCCGCATCTTCAACGGCGAGTCGATCGACCGCGAGGCCCTCTTTCCCGCCATGGAAACGGCCGTGGACTACATCGAGGAGGTGAAGGGCCCCGCCGTCGCCAAGGGCGCCGTGCTCGGCGTCGTGGACGACACTCCCTTTGCCGGCATCGAGTACGTTCCGGGCCGCACGCTCGACAAGCTGCTCACGCCGCCCGGCCAGGATCCCGTGGCGCTTCCGCCCGAGCACGCGCTCCTCATCACCGAGAAAATTCTCATCGCGCTCGAGGCCTCGAAGGCCATCGCGAAGGGGACCGGCGCTCCGCACGGCTTCCTGGCACCGGCTTTCGTTTCCGTCTCGAACGACGGCGACGTGCGCGTCTACGGCGCGGGCCTCGGCAACGGGCTCGTGCCCTCGCTGAAGAACGAGAAGGCGCGGGTGCCCTACGCGCCGTACATGGCGCCCGAGGTGCTCGCCTCCGGCAAGTCCAGCGCGCCCGGAGACATCTTCTCGGCGGCCGCGATCCTCTTCGAGTGCCTCACCGGAAAGCCGCCGGCCGCGGGCCTGGCGCTCGAGACGCTCGCCACGAGCGTGCTCGCCGTGAACGGCAATCCGATTCCCGACGACATCAAGCGCCTCCTCTCGCGCGGGCTCGCGAACGATCCGGCCCAGCGCGCCGGCGACGTCGTGGCGTACCGCAAGGAGCTGGGCAAGCTCCTCTACGGCGGCCCGTACGCGCCCTCGACGTTCAACCTCGCGTTCTTCATGCACCACCAGTTCGAGAAGTCGATCGAGCAGGAGCGCAAGGAGCTCGCGCACGAAGAGGAGTACGACCCCAAGCCGCTCCTCGCGGCCGAGGAGGCCGCCGCGAAGGCTCCCGCGCGTCCCAAGGTCGCGCCTCGCGACATCACGCTGCCCTCGTTCGGCGTCTCGTCGGAGACCGGCGCGCAGACCCTGGGCGGCTCGCCCGTCCCGAAGAAGGGCGGCCTCCCGATCCCGCTCATCGTCGCGGCGGCGGTGGTCGTCGTCGGCGGCGGCTTCGCGTTCCTCACCCTGAAGAAGAAACCCGAGCCCCCGAAGCCGGTCGATACCGCCGCGGCCGCGACGCCCATTCCCGCGGCCACCGCGACGCCGGCGCCTCCCCCCACCCCCGTGATCCTCGGCAAGGAGGATCCCGCGTTCCAGGCCGCGCTCCAGGCGGAGCTCGCCAAGGCCGAGAAGGAGATCCAGGGGAAGATCGCGAAGGAGCAGGACCTCGCGGAGAAGAAGCGGCAGGCCGATCTCACGAAGGCGGCCGAGCTCGCGGCGAAAACCCGCGAGGCCGAGGACGCGGTCAAGGCGGCCCGCGACACCGCCGACCAGGAAGAGGCCAAGCGGCTGGCCCGCGAGGCTCAGGACGCGCGCATGCGCGAGGAGGCCGCGAAGAAGGCCGCGGAGGCCGCCCTTCCGAAGACGAAGGACGGGGATTTCGTCGAGATCTCGCAGGTCGACAGGCCGCCCTCACCCACCAAGATCGTCAAGCCCGAGCCGCCCGCGATGGCGCGGCAGAGGAAGATCAGCGGAACGGTGATCCTCACCGTCACGGTGGACGAGAACGGCAAGCCCGCGAGCATCGACATCACGCGCGACACGTCCCCCAAGGTCGGACTCGGCGAGGCCAGCAAGCGCGCCGTTCAGGAATGGGAATGGACGCCCGCGCTCAAGGACGGCAAGCGAGTGAAGACCACGGTCGCCGTCCCGATCCCCTTCAAGCTGTAAGACCTTGGGGGCACCATGGCCGGTGCCCCCAAACCCCCTCCGAGCCAATCGCTGGAGTTTCCGGGGCTGAGGGTGCGAATGGCCGGTTGCCGCAATCGCTGCGCGATTGACGGCGACCTCCGCTTCGCTCCGGTTCCCCCAGACCCCCTCCGAGCCAATCGCTGGAGCTTTCGGGGTGGAGCGGTTGGAGGGCTAAGCCTTACTTCTTGGGTGCCGCGGCGGCGGCAGCGGGCTTCAGTGGCAGGCCCTGACCGCCCATGTAGGTCTTGCGCAGGAACTCCTCCATGAGGTCGTCGGCGAACCAGTTCACCAGCACGCCGTCGATGAAGTAGGTGGGCGTGGAGCGCACGCGCAGCGTGAAGCCCTCGGTCATGTCGGCGAGGATCTTCTGGTTGCCCTTCTGCTGGAGGTAGCACGCCGAGAAGACCTCCCGCGGGATGTCGTTCGCGAGCGCGAAGTCGAGCGCGAACGTGTCCACGGCCGCCACCGACAGGGTGTCCTGCTGCTTGTAGACGTTGGATTTCCAGCGCGCGAAGAGCTCCGGCTCCTTCCCGAAAAAGCAGAGGCCGGCCGACGCCGCGCGGAACGCCCACGGGTGGTTCGAGACGAGCGGGAAGAACTTCTGCACCTTCTTGAACTTCAGGTTGGGCAGCTTGGCCATGAGCGGATCCCAGTCGGCCGTGCGCTTCTTGCAGAAGCCGCACTGCATGTCCGAGAACTCGATCACGGTGATCTTGGCGTCCGCCGGGCCGTACGTGGGGCGATCGTCGATCTTGAGCAGCTCCTTGCGCTGCTCGGTGAACGACCGGCCGCGCTCCCACGCGCGTCCGAGGACGAGGATGGCGCCGTTGTGCCCGGAGACATAGCCCGGGATCTCGTAGCGGCCGTAGCCCGCGTCCGGCAGGACCCTCACTGCCTTCCAGCCCTTCTTGTCGTTCGCGGCATCCAGCACGAGCTTGAAGCTCCGGTTGCCGAAGTACTTCTCGAGAGGATCCACGAACACGGCGAGGTCCGAATCGGCCATCGGGGCCTTGGGCTCCTTGAACCTCACGTCGGAGCCGAACACGTCCCCCGCGATCGCGTACTTGCCTTCGTCGTCGAGGGCCGCGTACGTCTGGTCGTTGGCGCGGGCGTCGACATCGAACGTCTTGGAGACCTTCACGAACCTGTACCCGGGGATCTTCACGCCGGCGACGTCCTCGACCGCGATGTCCCCCGCGCCCCACGGGAAGTAGTCGATGAACCAGCGGGCCAGCGCCTCGGTCTTGGCGTCCATCGCCTTGGGGGCGGGCGCGGCCGGTGCCGAGGGAGCAGGGGCCGTGGCTCCGGCCGCCTTGGGCTTCTCGGGCGGAGCCGCCGTCTGCGCCGCCTGCGACTGCACGCAAGCGATGGCGGGAAGCAGGGCCACGAGGAACGCGCCACGAGTCAGCCGGGTCTGGAAAAACGTCTTCAAGTAAGTCCTCCGAAGCTCCTGACGAGCTGCCGGCCGAGCCGGCCTTTCTGGATTATGCGAGAGGTGCCGTTTCATTCGGCGAGGCGGACGAGCAGCCGGCCGGCCGCGACCGCTTCTCCGGCGGCGACCTCGATCGAGGCGACCCGGCCCGGACGCGGGGCGCGCACCTCGTTCTCCATCTTCATGGCCTCGAGCACGAGGAGCGTCTGGCCCTGCGCGACCTCGTCTCCGGGCTCGACCGCGATGCGGAGAACCCGGCCCGGAATCGCCGCCTTCACGTCCCCCGTCTTGCGGGCGCGCGCGCCAGCGGCCGTTGCGAGAGCGCGGGCGGTGAGTTCGTCGAGGAACTCGAAGCGGAGCGTGCGGGAGCCGAGGCGCACGCACACGATGCCCCCGTCCTCCTCGCGCACGCTCACCTCGATGTGGCGGCCTTCGGGGCCGATGAGCGAGAAGCCGCCCGCGGGCGACGGCACGCTGTCGTAGAGCGC
>JAEUQS010000050.1 GCA_016789625.1 Acidobacteriota bacterium
TCCCGTGGGGGGCCTGGGGGGATCGAGAAACCCCCAGGATCAAATTCAGGTGCCGGCGACGGTCGTGATGGACCGGGCCTCGAAACGGAGCTGATCGCCCGCGAGCGTCACGCGGGTGAACGGCGGCACGCTGCTCGTGAGCCACACGCTGCCTCCGATCACGCTGCCCCGCCCGACGACCGTGTCGCCCCCCAGGATGGTCGCGCCCGCGTAGATCACGACGCCGTCCTCCACCGTGGGATGCCGCTTCACCCCGCGAACGAGCTCGCCCCGTTCGTTCTTCGGGAACGAGAGCGCCCCGAGCGTGACTCCCTGATAGAGCTTCACCCGGTCGCCGATCTCCGCGGTTTCCCCGATCACGAGGCCGGTGCCGTGATCGATGAAGAAGTGGCGCCCGATCTTCGCGAGCGGGTGGATGTCGATGCCCGTCTCGTTGTGCGCGAACTCGGTCATGATCCTCGGGATCAGGGGGACTCCCCGGACCGCCAGCGCGTGAGCGATGCGGTACGTGAACACGGCCTTGAGTCCCGGGTAGGCGAGGATGATCTCGTCGGGCCCCGTGGCCGCCGGGTCGCCGTCCCACGCCGCCTTCACGTCCTCGGCGAGGAGGTCGGCGATCGTCGGCAGCTCCTCGAAGAACGAAGTCGTGATCTCCCGGGCCCTCGCGCCGACGGCCCCGGCATCACCGCCCGATTGCGCCCGCCCCAACGCCTTCTCGACCTCGACGGTCAGGCGCTGGTGAATGCGGAACAGCACGTCGCCGAGATGGTCCTTCAGGTTCTCGCGGTAGAGGGCGATGTCCCCGAAGTAGCCGGGATAAACGACCTCCTGGAGGAGCCTCAGGATGTCGATGATCTCCTTCTTCTGAGGCCGGAGCGCATCCCCCACGTTCGCGAGCTCCTTGCGGCTCTCGGCCCCACGGATGATCGCGTCCATCGCGGCCCGCGTACGGCTCTTCTCGCGGGTCATGCCGCCGCTCCGCCCAGCACACCCAGCTCGCTCACCACGAGCGTTCCGTATCGCGGGATGGCCTCGAAGAGCGAGCCCAGGACGCGGGGCGACGCTTCGTTCCGGATCTTCGTCGAGGACGCGAGCACGAACGCCGGCACCTCGGCGAGCCGGGCCGTCTCGAGGAGCGCGCGCGTGCCGATCTTGTTCACGAGGGCGTCGGGGTGGACGCCATCGGCGCCCACCAGAACGACGGGGCTTCCGATGTACCCGGGCGGCCGGCGTGACGCCGCCTCCTTGGGAACGAGCGAGAGCAGGAGGAAGTCGTCGCACGCGCGGCACTTCACGCCCTTGTCACCCAGCTCGCGTGCGAAGCGCGCGCCTTCGCCGCCCGGCCGGCTCTCGGCCACGAGCACGGCGACGCGCCGTCCCGCGGCGACGAGGTCGGTGATCACGGCCAGGACGGTTCCGCTCTTGGAGAGCGTGAAGACGAGCAGGTCCCCCGCGGGCAGGAGCGGCGTCACGACGTGCGAGAGCCGCAGCTCGCGCCGCGCCTTGTCGGCCGCCCGCTTCGTCACGAACTCCCGCAGGGCGTCCGTCGAGGCCGGCTCCTTCGCGAGCTGCCGGAGGTCCTCGGCCAGGGAGCGCAGGTTCGCCATCTGCGGAAACGTCTCGAGAAGGCGGTCGGGAAGCGTGTCGAGAACGGAGGACCAATCCGTGCCGGCCAGTCCCTCGAGATTCGAGAGCACGCGGGATTCGATCTCCGAGGCCCCCGACACGCGGTCCGCGAGGATGTCTTCGATCTGCGCGGACTCCGTCAATCCTTCTTCCACGTGGCCAGCAGGGCCTTCGCGTCCTCCTGGGCCTTCCGGTCCTCGACCAGCCACTCCGGTGCCGGAGTCTCCGCGATCAGCTTCCCGAGCGCCGCCCGGGCGTCCGGACGCTTCGACGATTCGTAATCCCACTGCGCCTCCGCGAGATAGAGCCGGTTGATGAAGTTCTTCGGGGCCCGTGCACAGGCCTCCTGAAGGTTCTTGAGCGCTTCCTTGCGGGATGCCCATCCCGTGAAGAAGGGCACCGAAGGAGTCTGATGATGCAGCCTTCCGAGAACCCGATATCCCCCGGCGTCCTCGAAGGCCGGGTCCATGGCGATGACCGCAGCCGCGTAGTCCCGGATCTTCGCCGCCGCGCCCTGCTTGATGGCCGCGCTCTTGCCGAAGACGAGCGCCCACTTGCCCCAGTCCACGGCCGCCCAGAGGAACGTCGCTGCGACAT
>JAEUQS010000113.1 GCA_016789625.1 Acidobacteriota bacterium
CCGCTCGTTACCGGGAACCCCAGTTATGGGTTTCCCTGACGTCTTTCTGGCTCCGCCCTTCGGGCTGCGCACCTCCGCTCCGCTCGCTTTTTCGGTTGCGCCCCTGGACTCCCGGGCCCAGGCTTCCGGGGCCGCGGCGGAACGTCATTCCCGCCTTCTCGGTCTGCTAGGATCGATGGTTCGCGCGCCCCGAGGCGGGCAGCGCCGGGAGAACCCACGTCACGATGATTCTCGACAAAGCTCTCTCCAAGATATTCGGCACGAAGCACGAACGGGACGTGAAGGCTCTCATGCCACGCGTCCAGGCCATCGGCGCGCTCGAGGACGAGACCCGGGCCCTCACGGACGACGAGCTGAGAGCCCGTTTTGCCGAGCTCAAGGCGCGGGTCCAGAAGGAGCTCGAGGCGCTCGACCCCAAGATCGAGATCCGACGCGAGCAGACCCGCAAGGCCCTGGATCCCGTGCTCGTCCCCTGCTTCGCTCTCGTTCGCGAGGCCGCCCGCCGCGCCATCGGACAGCGGCACTACGACGTCCAGCTCATGGGCGGCATCGTTCTCCACGAAGGCAAGATCGCCGAGATGCGCACCGGTGAGGGCAAGACCCTCGTCGGAACGCTCGCCGTCTCGCTGAACGCGCTCACCGGCCGTGGCGTGCACGTCGTCACCGTCAACGACTACCTGGCGCGCCGCGACTCCGACTGGATGGGCCGGGTCTACCGGTTCCTGGGGCTCACCGTCGGCTGCATCCAGCACGACATGGACGACACGGCCCGCCGCGCGGCCTACGCGTGCGACATCACGTACGGCACGAACAACGAGTTCGGCTTCGACTATCTGCGCGACAACATGAAGTTCGACCTCTCCGTGATGGTGCAGCGCGGGCACGTCTTCGCCACCGTCGACGAGGTCGACTCCATCCTCATCGACGAAGCCCGCACGCCGCTCATCATCTCGGGCCCCTCCGAAGGCGACATCGACATCTACTTCAAGGTCGATCGCATCATCCCGAAGCTCGTGAGGGGCGAGGAGATCAAGGACAAGTACGGCAACAAGACGACGACGGGCGACTACCTCGTCGACGAGAAGTCGCACACCGCCGCGCTGACCGACGAAGGCGTCTCCAAGTGCGAGCGCCTCCTCGGCATCGAGAACCTCTACGACCCCGTCAACATCGACGATCTGCACGCCTGCCAGCAGGCGCTCCGCGCGCACACCCTCTACAAGGCCGACGTCAACTACGTCGTCCGCGACGGCCAGGTGCTCATCGTCGACGAGTTCACGGGCCGCCTCATGCCGGGCCGCCGCTGGTCCGACGGCCTCCACCAGGCCGTCGAGGCGAAGGAGGGCGTGAAGATCGAGAAGGAGAACCAGACCCTCGCCACCATCACGCTCCAGAACTACTTCCGCATGTACGACAAGCTCGCCGGCATGACGGGCACCGCCGACACGGAAGCCTCCGAGTTCGGGAAGATCTACAACCTCGACGTCGTCGTCATCCCCACGAACCGCCCCATGATCCGCAAGGACGATCACGACCTCGTGTTCCGCACCGAGCGCGAGAAGTTCGAGGCCGTGGCGGAGGAGATCGTCGAGAAGCACGAGAAGGGTCAGCCCGTGCTCGTGGGCACCATCTCGATCGAGAAGTCCGAGAACCTCTCCAACCTCCTCAAGAAGAAGGCCGTTCCGCACGTGGTGCTGAACGCCAAGTACCACGAGCAGGAAGCCAACATCGTCGCGCAGGCCGGGCAGGTGGGCCGCGTGACCATCGCGACGAACATGGCCGGCCGAGGCACGGACATCCTCCTCGGCGGCAACGCCGAGTACCTCGCGCGCCAGAAAGCCAAGGACAAGACCCCCGAAGAGTTCGACGCGATCTTCGCGGAGCTCACGGCCGAGTGCCAGGCGGCCCAGCAGGAAGTGAAGGAGGCCGGCGGCCTCCACATCATCGGCACCGAGCGGCACGAGTCCCGCCGCATCGACAACCAGCTCCGCGGCCGCGCCGGCCGTCAGGGGGATCCCGGCTCCTCGCGCTTCTACCTCTCCCTCGAGGACGACCTCATGCGCATCTTCGGGTCGGACCGTCTGTCCGGCCTCATGAAGCGCCTCGGAATGGAGGAAGGCGTCCCCATCGAGCACCGCTGGGTGACGCGCTCCATCGAGCGCGCGCAGACACAGGTCGAGGGCCGCAACTTCGACACCCGCAAGCACCTCCTCGAGTACGACGACGTCATGAACAAGCAGCGCGAGTCGGTGTACCGGCTCCGCAAGGAGATCCTCTCGGGCGAGATCCACCACGCGGCAGCGGCCGGTGACGAGGACACCCCGGCGCTGTCGCTGCGCCAGTACGCGATCAACCTCGCCGAGGACGTCGCCGAGGACTACGTCGACCGCCACTGCCCCGCCACGAAGGATCCCTCGGAATGGAACTGGACGAGCCTCGAGAGCGTCGTGCAGGAAACCTTCGGCCTGAAGCTCGACGAGCTCGGCATCGTGAGGGAGCTGTCCCACGACGGCCTCAAGGAGAAGCTCCGGGTCGCGGTCGCCGACTTCTACCGTCTGAAGGCCGAGCGGATCGGCCCCGAGACGCTCAAGGAGTACGAACGCTTCTTCATGCTCCAGACGGTCGACACGTTCTGGAAGGACCACCTCCTGGGCCTCGACCACCTCAAGGAAGGCATCGGGCTCCGCGGCTACGGCCAGCGGGATCCGCTGGTCGAGTACAAGAAGGAGTCCTTCACTCTCTTCGAGGCGATGAAGGAGGGGATCGAGGAGCAGATGCTCCAGTACCTCTTCCGCTTCGAGATCGTGCCGGCCGAGGTCGTGACGCCCATGTCGCCCCGAATCGTGGACGAAGAGCCCGAGCTCGTGGGCGTCGGCGTGACGTCGACGGCTCCCCCCTCTGCCGGGGGCGCCACGGCCACGAACACGGCGTCCGCCTCGCGGGAAGGCGGTGCCGCGCTCCTCGCCAGGAAGGCCGCCCAGCGCGAGCGGGAGCTCTCGTACCAGGGTGCGTTCGATCCGACCGCCGGCGCCGACTTCGCGAAGGAAGCCCCCCGGCCGGCCGGCCCCAAGGTCGGACGCAACGATCCCTGCCCTTGCGGCTCCGGCAAGAAGTACAAGAAATGCCACGGCGCCGCCGGTGGCGACTGACGAAGGCCGGGAGCCGGTGAACGCGCCCCGCAAGGGGCGCCAGGCACTCTTCCTCGCTCTGTTCTCGCTCCTCCTCCAGGCAGGGGGAGTCCTTCTTCTCGGC
>JAEUQS010000131.1 GCA_016789625.1 Acidobacteriota bacterium
GAGGATCACGATCCACGGGAGGCCCACGGAGGTCGTTCCCGAGAGCGTGCGCTCGAGCCAGGCCCGGGCGCTCCGATGGCGCGGCGCCGCCGAGTCGACGGCGTAGACGAGGATGTTCGCGTCGACGAGGATCACTTCTGCAGCTCGAGCTTGCGTGCGATCTCTGCGTCCTCGAGCGCATCCGCAAGGCGCAGGGCGCGATCGAGGTCGATGCCCGGATGGACGCCGCCCAGGGAAGTGGGCTTGAGGCGGTACCTCTTCGGCGGTCGCCTCCCGGCCTGACTCAGGCCTGCGCGCAGCGCATCGTTGACCACCTGCCGAAAGGGTGTCCCTGCCCGGTGAGCCTTCTCTTTCAAGGCCGCGGCAACGTCGTCATCGATCGTGAGTGTCGTCCTCATGAAAACATCATAGCGTCATCTGCAATACATCAAGACATCAATGCGGCAGTTCCTGAAACCTCGCGAAGCGCTCGCATAATGCCCGGCCCCCCATGCGCTACGACGAGACGGGCCGCGTCTATGTGTTCGACCGCTTCCGGCTCGAGGTGGCGGAGCGGCGCCTCCTCGAGAACGGAGCGCCCGTCGCGCTGCCGCCGCGCGTCTTCGACACGCTCGTCGCGCTGGTCGCACAGTCGGGCCGCCTCGTCTCCAAGGAAGACCTCCTGCGCATCGTGTGGGCCGGGGTCTTCGTCGAGGAGGCGAACCTCACCGTCAACGTGTCGGCGCTTCGCAAGATCCTCGGCGAGACCCCCTCGGGCTCGAGCTACATCGAGACGGTGCCGCGCAAGGGCTACCGGTTCGTCGGCAACGTGGCCGAGGCGGCAGAGACGGCAGCAGCGGCGCCCGCGAGCGCGGCGGCGGTGCCCGGCCCGTCCGTCGCCGTCCTCGAGGCGCGACCCAGACGAGGCCGCGCCCTCGCCGCGATCGCGCTCGGCCTCGCGATGATCGCGCTCGGGATCGCGAAGTGGCGGGACCGGGCAACGCCTGCCGCGGATCAGGCCGCGCTCCCGCGTTCGCTCGCGGTCCTGCCGTTCGAGGTCACGGGCGGAGAACCCGGCAATGCCGCCTTCGGCCTGGGACTCGCGGACGCCCTCATCACCCGGCTCAGCGGCTCGCCGGAGCTCGCGGTGCGGCCCACGAGCTCGATCGCGTCGTACACGGCGGCTCACGATCCGGCGGCCATCGGGAGGGCGCTCGGCGTCGACGCGGTTCTCACGGGTCTCGTGCAGCGGAGCGCCGGGGAGCTCCGGGTCTCCGTGCAGCTCGTGGACACCCGCGACGGCCGCACGCTCTTCGCCGAAGCCATCCGCGAGAAGGAGGCCGACGTCTTCACCCTGCAGGACACGCTCGCCGGCCGGCTGGCGCCGATCCTTCCGCGAGGGCTCGCGGGCGCGTCCCGCGTGGGGACGCGCAGCCGGGAAGCCTACGAGCTCTACCTCGAGGGCCGCTTCCACTGGTTCCGCTGGACGCCCGAAGGCTGGGCCCGCGCGCGGGAGCTCTACGAGAAGGCGATCGCCGCCGACCCCGGCTACGCGCTCGCCTATGCCGGCCTCGGCGAGGCGGTGGGGATCCAGCTTTTCAACGGCATCCCCGAGCCGACAGCGACGCGCGCGAGGGAGCTCGCTGCGAAGGCTCTCGCTCTGGATCCCGGCCTTGCCGCGGCCCATTTCGCGCTGGGGCCCATTCAGCTCTTCCACGACCGGGACTGGTCGGCCGCCGAAGCGACCCTGAGAAAGGGCCTCGCTCTCGACCCCGGCTCGCCGATCGGGCACGACCTCCTCGGCATCCTGTGCTCGTCGACGGGCCGATTCGACGAGGCCGTCGCGGAAGCCCGCACGGCGCTCGCGCTGGTTCCGCTGTCACCCTACCTGGGCTGGGATCTCGCGGAGGCGCTGCTCTGGGCACGACGGCTTCCCGAGGCCCGCGTGCAGCTCGAGAGAACGACCGCCACGGAGCCCGCGTTCCTGCCCGTCCGTTTCCAGCTCGCGAACGTCCTCGCGCTCCTGGGCGAGGACGCCAGGGCCCTCGAGGAGGAGCTGGCGGCGCTCCGGCAGTCGGGCACGAGCGCGGAAACCGAAAGCGCGCTCCGCGCCGCGCTGAAGACAGGCGGCACGGGAGCGTTCTGGCGCGCGCGGCTCGTCGCGCTGCGGAAGGAGGCCGCGAAAACGTACGTCTCGCCCTACGCCCTCGCGCTCCTCGCGGCCCGCATCGGCGACACGGAGGAAGCGCTCGACGCTCTCGAGGCCGCCGAGAAGGCCCGGACTCCCGAGCTCGTGCGCGTGGCGATCGATCCGGGCCTCGACCCCGTTCGTGGCGAGGCCCGGTACCAGTCGCTGGTCGGAAGGCTCGGGCTCGCGACGGTGGCTACGGTGAAGGGACCGTCGACGGCCCCTCGGCCACCATCCGCGTCGCCCGCGCCGAGCCCCCGAGCGTGACGATCACGTTGCCGTCGGGATCCAGGATGTTCACCTCGTCCTGTGTCACGAACGTCGACGCGCTCGTGAGGCAGACGTTCGCGTTGATCCTCAGGGAGCCGTCGGTCTGCAGATCGGGGGTGAAGGTGTTCTGCCGGAACGTGAAGACGAAGCCGTTCGCGGTGACGCGGCGCCAAACACCGTGGCCCGGGTTGCCGAGCGCGGGGAGCGGCGGACCGGCCGAGGAGAAGAGCGCGTTGCCGTCGGCCATGAAGGTGTGGAAGCCCAGGAACGGCGGGATCTCCGGGTCGCTCGGGGTGATGCGGGCTTCCCAGGTGCCGACGAGCGACGGCCGTTGGAAGTCCGCGCCGAGGCTCCCGGGGAGCACCGGGCAGCCGCCGGCGGTCTGGGCCGCGAGGGGCGCCGCCAGGGCCAGGCCGGCGACGACGGTCATCGCGGAGAGTGCGGATCGCAGGATCCGGGGGTTGGAAGGGGCGGGTTTCGTCATGGGGTCCTCCTCAGTCGTCGTGTCGATCTCGGCGTCACAGCCGGACCCAACGTGCGCGCCGGGGGAGGAAATAGCCGCTGGGAAACCCTAAAGACTGGCCAATTCGAGGTCCTTGGATTCCAAAGACCGCGCCCAGCGCGCTAACTTCCGGCTCATGAACGTCTTCGAAGGCCGGTCGATCCTCGTCACGGGGGCTTCCCAGGGGCTGGGCAAGGCGCTCGTGCTCGCTCTCGCGCCCCAGAAGGCCCGCGTCGCGCTCGCCGCCCGCGACCGGGCCGCTCTCGAGGAGGTCGCCGGCGAGGTGCGTCGGCGCGGGGGGGAGGCGCTCGTGGTTCCTTCCGACGTCTCGCTGCCCGCCGACGCGGAGCGCATGGTGAAGGAGACGGTCGCCGCGTTCGGCGGGCTCGACGCGCTCGTGTGCAACGCCGGCATCGACATGATCGCGAACTTCGAGGACGTGACCGATCTCGGCATCTTCGAGCGGCTCATGAAGGTGAACTACCTCGGGAGCGTGTACCCCACGTACTTCGCCCTTCCCCACCTGAAGAAGAGCCGGGGCCGCCTCGTGGGGGTGTCGAGCCTCGCGGGGATGACGGGCGTGCCCACCCGCACGGGCTACGCGTCCACGAAGCATGCGCAGTTCGGCTTCTTCGACTCCCTGCGCATCGAGCTCAGCGGAACGGGCGTCTCGGTCACCATGATCGCCCCCGATTTCGTGCTCACCGAGATCCACCGGCGCGCGCTCACGGGGGCGGGCACCGCGCTCGGCACGTCGCCCATGAAGGAGCACCGCATCATGACGGCCGAGGAGGCCGCGCGGCAGATCGTCGCGGCGATGTCCGCGCGCGAGCGCCTGCGCATCCTCTCGTTCCGCGGAAAGGCCGGCCGCTTCGTGCGGCTTCTCTTCCCCGCGCTCATCGACGGCATCGCGAGGCGGGCGGTACACAAGGGTGAGTGAAGGAACCCGAAGCGCATAATCCGTTCGTGCTGACGATGGATTCGCTGGACAGGATCACGATTGACCCCGCTCAGCTCAACGGCCAGCCGTGCATACGCAATCTGCGGCTCTCCGTACGCCGAGTTCTCGGAGCGCTCTCTACCTATTCAGACCGGACCGAGGTCCTCCGGGAGTACCCGGAACTGGAGGAGGAAGACCTTCGCCAGGCGCTGGTCTATGCCGCCCTCGCCGTCGAGGACAGGGTCGTCGACCTCCCCCGCGCTTCGTGAGGCTGCTCCTCGACCAGGGGCTGCCGCGTTCCGCCGCGACCCTACTTTCGGAGCGGGGCTTCGACGCCGTACACGCTGGTGACATCGGCCTCGCGTCGGCCGCGGACGCCGCGATCCTCGATCAGGCGAGGACCGACGGGCGGACGATCGTGACTCTCGATGCCGACTTCCATGCGTTGGTGGCACTAGCCGGCTCGTCGGGCCCGTCTGTCATCCGGATCCGGGAGGAGGGGTTGAAGGGCCTGGATCTCGCCGACCTCGTCGTGGCGACCGTTGGCCTGTGTCGGGAGGATCTCGAGCTCGGCGCGGTCGTCACGGTGCGGGGCGGCTCCGTCCGGGTGCGGCGGCTTCCCGTGAGCAACCGATCGGCTTGAGGGTGCACCCGACCCGTGGTCTCGGAGAATCAGGTGGCCTGCCCGGCCGGGCTCGAACCGGCGACCCACGGCTTAGAAGGCCGTTGCTCTCATCCAACTGAGCTACGGGCAGGTGAGGTCGGGAATGAGGGGCCGGATCGCCCCGCAGGCTCAGACTTTTCTGGCCGACGCCGGGAGAGCCTCGTCCA
>JAEUQS010000200.1 GCA_016789625.1 Acidobacteriota bacterium
AGGACCTCCGTGACGGCGTCGGCACCCGAAGCGATGACGAGGCCGAGCCCCTCGTCGCGATGAAAAGGGGCGCGCTCGCGCAGGCGTCGGTAGAACGGATACGGATCGGGCCACGTGGCGGCCGTGAGAGGCGTGGGTTCCCTGTTCATGCAGGCGAATGTGGAGCACGGGCCTGCTGAATGCTTCGTTCGGGAACGAAGCGTCGCCGCGGGCTCCGCCGTATTCTGGAAGGCATGGACGACGCCTCCGGACTCGCCTCCATGGCCGCCCTCATCGGCGAGCCCGCCCGGGCGGCGATGCTCACCGAGCTCCTCTCGGGACGCGCCCTCACCGCCACGGAGCTCGCGACGCGGGCCGGGGTTTCGGCGGCCACGGCCAGCGTCCATCTCGCCAGGCTCGTGTCCGGCAGGCTCCTCTCCGTGGAAGCGCAGGGACGACACCGTTACTTCCGCCTGAGGGACCGGTCCGTCGCGCGCAGCCTGGAGACGCTCGCGAGCCTCGTTCCGCCTCCTCTCGTCAAGGAGCCGCTGGACGACCTTCGGTACGCGCGCACGTGCTACGACCACCTGGCCGGCTGGCTGGGAGTCGCTGTGCGGGACTCCCTCGTGAAAACCCGCGTCCTCCTGCCCGAGGGCGCGGAGCACCGTCTGACCGCGAAGGGAGAGGACCGCCTCCGGACACTCGGCGTCGACGTCGATCGCGCGGCAGGCAGCCGCCGCTCGTTCGCCCGCGCCTGCCTCGACTGGAGTGAGCGCCGGCCGCACCTCGCGGGCGCGCTCGGTGAGGCCCTTCTCGCGACCTGTCTCGGGAAGCGTTGGCTCGTCAGGCGCGACGGCGAGCGCGCCGTCGACGTGACGACGGCCGGGCGGCGTGCGCTCGCGGGGCAGCTCGGCCTCGAGCTCCCCCGCTGACCCTAGCGCGTCGGGTAGGCCCAGAGCTCGCGCACGGACGGCAGCGTCGCGGCATTGCCTCGGACCGGAACGATGCGGATCCGCGAAACCTCGCGATCGCCGAGCGCCACGAGGGTCACGTCGCCCGACCTGCGGATCGGGCCGAGCGGAACCGCGGTCTCGCCACGGACCTCCTCTGCCGTCACCTCTCCCACGCCGCCCGTGACGATCACGAGAGACCGATAGCGCCCGGGACGGAGCGTGATCTCGAGACGAGGCGGCTCGCCGGGGCGCGACGCGATCTCGGGCGAACCGGTCGCCAGCTCGCGGTCCGAGAGGCTCGCGACGAAGTCGGGGAGCGTACCCGCGAGCGACGACTCGAGCGGCGGACAGAACCAGACGGCCTGGTATCCCTCCCGCCGTTGAGGCAGCCGGTACGCCACGGCGTAGGGCGCGTACTCCCGGCCATCGATGCGAGGCTCCGATGGCGCATCGGGCGGGGTGTCCACGTAGATCTGCTCGCCGCGGGCCCAAGCGCGGAGGTCGATGGCCGGCTCGCGATGAGCGCCGTCCGGGAGGTAAGGGTCCAGGAACACCCCCGCGGCGTTCACGGTGAACGGCACGTCGCTGGGAAATGTCTCGCCGAGCACGCTCGCGAGCTCCATCCAGCTCTCCTCCGGAACGAAGCGGAAGGCCCTCACCAGATGCACGCTTTGGCGGAGGAGCACGAAGGCAAGCGCGAGCGCCGCGGCGGCCCTGATCCGCTCCGGGACGAGCGCCGACGTTGCAGACAGAAGGAGCGCGCAGGCGAACGCCACGGCCACCGCGACGAACGCCGTCGAGCGGAGGAGAGGCGTCGTCAGGGCGAGGCAGATCGCGAAGAAGACGACCACCGACCCCCCGATGACGAGCGGCCCGGCGAGGAGCGAAGGGCGCTTCCACCAAACGACCGCGCTGAGGCCGGCGATGAGGAGCGCGAAGAGGACGAATCCCGACGTCCCGGGCCAACGTCCCAGGAGCACCGAAGGATGGAGGAGATAGATCTGCAGGGCGTCGAGGGGGGCGCCGAGGTGACCGTACTGGCGTCCCCAGCGCTCGTCGTAGTGCCGGGCCTGGTCCGCCATCTGGGAGAGCACGGGAAGGTGGACGGCGAGAATCGCCGCGCCGGTAATCGCGCCCGCCAGGAGGACGCGGCGCTCGCGCCCGGCGATGAGGACGCACAGCCAGAGCGCGGCCGCGAAGAACCCGAACGTCGGAACGGTGAACGCGCCGAGCGCCGACACGATACCGAGCGTGACCAGTGCCCCGGTACGACCCTTCTCCAGGAACGTCACGGCCGTGGCGGCCGCCCCGAACGCCAGGAACGCGAGGAGGCCGTAGCCGCGCGCCTGGAGGTCCAGATCCACGAGCTCGCTGCTCGCGCTGAGCACCCAGACGACGAGCGCGCCCGAGAGCAGATCGCCCCTGCGGATGAAATACCCGAGCGCAGATGCGAGGAGCGCGGCCAGCGCGAGGAACGACCACAGGCGGGCGCGGAGAGGCTGCACGGACGCCCGGTTGGGCGTCACCGCGTTGAGGAGGTTGAAGAAGATGTGGTTGTTCGCCTCGCGGTAGTCCGTGACCACGGCGATGGGACCTTTCGAGCTGTACTCGAGGATGGTGTGGAGCTCGTCGGTCCAGAGAGAGGTCGTGGCCCGGGCCCTCACCGGCTGGTACAGCACGAGCAGCGCGGCCGCGAGAATCACGAACGCGGCCGCGAGCTCGACGCCGCGCGAAAGCCCGGATCGCGGCGCGTCAGACGGCGAGGACGAGCTTTCCGAAATTCTCACCGCGGAAGAGCTTGAGCAGGGTTTCGGGGAACGTCTCGAGCCCTTCGACGATGTCTTCCTTCGCCTCGAGCTTCCCTTCGGCGATCCAGCCCGCGATCGCCTTCATGCCCTCGGCGTAGCGGGGCGCGTAGTCGAAGACCACGAAGCCTTCCATGCGCGCCCGGCTCACGAGGAGCGCCATGTAGTTCTTCGGGCCCACCATGCCGTCGGTGTTGTTGTACTGGGAGATCGCTCCGCAGATGGCGATGCGCGCCTTCCGCGCCAGCCGGCCGAGCACCACGTCCAGGATCTCGCCGCCCACGTTGTCGAAGTACACGTCGACGCCCTTCGGCGCATGCCTGGCGAGAGCGTCCTTGAGGTCCTCGTTCTTGTAGTCGATGGCCGCGTCGAAGCCCAGCTTCGTGAGGTACGCGCACTTCTCGGGCCCGCCCGCGATGCCGATCACGCGGCAGCCCTTGATCTTCGCGATCTGGCCCACGATGGCGCCCACGGCACCGGCGGCGCCCGAGACGACGACGGTCTCCCCCGGCTGGGGATGGCACACGTCGAGAAGCCCGAAGTAGGCCGTCATGCCCGGCATTCCGAGCGCCCCGAGAAAGCGTGGCAGCGGCGCGAGCCGCGGGTCCACCTTCGTGAAGTCCTTCGCGCGTCCCAGCGCATAGTCCTGGACGCCGGTGAGACCCACGACCACGTCTCCTGCGGAGAACGCCGGGTCGTTCGACTTCACCACCGTGCCCACGCCGCCCGCCCGCATCACTTCCCCGAGACCCACCGGCGGGATGTAGGACCGTCCCTCGTTCATCCAGCCGCGCATCGCGGGATCCAGCGAAAGGAAACCCACCTTCACGAGCACCTGGCCGTCTCCGGGCTCGGGCACGGGGCCCGACACGAGCTCGAAGTCGCTGCGTTTCACGAGTCCCACGGGGCGCGCGGTGAGCTTGAACTGGCGGTTCCGGGGTTCGGCGTGCGGAGCTTCGGTCGTCATGCAGGCAGAATAGCCCAGGATGAATGACCTTCCGGACCTCCTCGTCGTCGGCGCAGGACCCGTGGGCCTCGCCTGCGCGGTCGAGGCCAGCCGGCAGGGCCTTTCGCACGTCGTCATCGAGAAGGGCACGCTCCTGAACACGCTCGTGGGCTGGCCCACGTTCACCGTGTTCTTCTCGACGCCCGACCTCCTGGAGATCGGCGGCATCCCGTTCGTGACGGCGGGAGCGAAGCCCACGCGGCGCGAGGGCCTCGTCTACTACCGCAAGGTGGCCGAGAGGTTCGGCCTGAACGTGCGGCTGAGCGAGAGCGTCGAGAACGTGCAGCGAACGGACGAGGGGTTCCTCGTCACGACCTCGCGCGGGTCGCACCGCGCGCGGAAGGTCGTCGTCGCCACGGGCTTCTTCGCGGGGCCCAACATTCTCGGCGTTCCGGGCGAAGGGCTCCTCAAGTGCTCGCACTACTACACCGAGCCCTTCGCCTGCGCGTTCCGCGACGTCCTCGTCGTGGGGGGCAAGAACTCCGCCGTCGAGGCCGCGTTGGATCTCCACCGGCACGGCGCGCGGGTCACGATGGCGGTGAGGAAGCCGGAGTTCGGCGCGAGCGTGAAGTACTGGCTGAAACCCGATATCGAGAACCGCGTGAAGGAAGGCAGCATCACCGCCCACTTCGAGACCACGGTCGACTCGGTGCAGGAGGGCTCGGTCACTCTGCGGAAGAACGGCACGGCCTTCACGATCCCCAACGACACGGTGTTCTTCCTCACGGGCTTCCGGCCCGACTTCGACTTCCTCAAGCGCATCGGGATCCACGTGGACGAAGCCCTGCACCTCTCGTACGACGAGAGCACCATGGAGACGAACGTCCCGGGCCTGTACGTGGCCGGCGTCGTGGCCGCGGGCGTCGACATCGGCCGGTTCTTCATCGAGAACGGCCGGCTCCACGCCGTGCAGATCGCCCGGCACGCCGCCGGATCCCTGGGTCGAAAGCCCGTCGACGCCGCGCCGCCTCTCCCCCTCGCCGCATTCCAGGACGGAGACTGAGCCCCCTTGATTCAACTGCATCCCGTGCACTTTTTCCGGTTCGGGTGCATCCTGTGGACGTGAGCGGGGAGCCGAAACGCATCGTGGTCGGGGTGCTTCTCACCCTCGTGTTCGTGCTGACGGGCTTCGTGCCCGTCCCGCCCTGCGCTCCTGCCGTCTGTGGTGCGTCCTGCGAGGCGGCCACGCCTCCGTCCCACGCGTGCTGCGGAGAGGCCGGCACACCAACCGGCCCCTTCGGAATGTCCGCGGCGACGCGGGCCTGCATCTGTGGACTCGATGCCCCTCTTCCCGCCGCCTCGGTGCGGCCCGCGGACGTGCGCCTTCCTCTGCCCGCCACGCTCGTCGCGACTTTCGCGATCGAGATCGAAAAGGAAGCGGCAGTCGAGCCCCGAAGCCTGCTGACGGAGCGTTCCCCGCACCGCAGAGGCAGGCCCGTGTTCCTGGAGATCGCCAGCCTCCTGATCTGAAACCTCCCGTCGAAGAGCCGTCCTTTCCGGGGACCCGAGCACAGCTCCGACACGAGGTTTCGACATGCCTTCTTCCGCGCTCCTCCGATCGAGTGCCCTCTTCTTCCTCCTTTCTTCGTCGCTGAACGCAGCGGACGTCTCCGAGCTGGAACGCCTCGTCGCCGAGGCGCTCTCGCGAAACGGATCCGTCGCCGAGGCGCGCGCGCTTTCCGAAGCTGCCCGGCACCGCGTGGCTCCTGCCGCGGCCCTGCCGGATCCGATGGTCTCGCTCCGATACGAGAACGACGGCGGACGGCCGTCGCTCGGGCGGGAAGGCATGACGCGGCTCGAGCTCATGGCCGAGCAGGAGATCCCGTTCCCCGGCAAGCGCTCCCTCGCGGGCCGCATCGCCGCGACCGACGCGGACGGCGTCGCCTCGCGCAACGCGCGCGCCCGCCTCGGCGTCGAGGGCGCGGTGAGGCGGGCCTACGCGGATCTCCTCCTCGCGCGCGTCAACGGACGCGTCGTGGAGGAGCAGATCGGCACGTGGAAGGAGATCGAGGAGGTCACGCGGAACCGCTACGCGGCGGGCATGGGCACCCAGCAGGACGTGCTGCGCGCGCAGGCCGAGGGCACGCGCCTCCAGCAGCAGCGCGTGCGCGACGAAGCCGCCGCCGAGACGGCTCTGTCCGAGATTTCACGCCTCCTCGAGCGGCCGGTGGATCCTTCCGAGATCCTCGGGACCGATCTGCCCGCCCCGGTGGAGCCGCCCTCCCTCGCGGAGGCCCTGAAGCGCGCCGAGGAGCTGAGCCCGGAGCTGTCGGAGATCCGCATCACGAAGAACGGAGCCGATCTCCGCATCGACCTCGCCCGCCGGAACCTGAAGCCCGACTTCGTGGCCTCGGCCGCCTACATGAACCGCGGAGGGCTGCCGCTCATGTGGTCTCTCGGCCTCGGCGTCTCGGTGCCTCTCTGGGCCGGGCGAAAGCAGGCGCCGCTCATCGCGGAAGCCGAGAGCCTCGCGAGAGCCTCCGTCTCGAGCGAAGCCGCGATGCGCGCTCTCCTCGAGGCGCGCACGAAGGAGCGCCTCATCCGGATGAGGCAGCTCGTGAAGGAGGCGGCGCTCGATACCGGCGGCCTCCTGGTGCAGGACCAGCTCGCGGTGGACGCCGCGCTCGTCACCTACCGCACGGGGGGCGTTCCGTTCGTCGCCGTTCTCGAAGCGCTCGGCACGCTGTTCGTGGATCGCAGGGCCGCGGCCTCGAGGCTCGCCGACCTGATGAAGACCGAGGCCGATCTTCGGGAGCTGTCTCTCGAAGGAGGCCGCCCCGGCGCTTCCCCTTCCGCTCCGGGAGCGCCGTCCGCCACGCAGGGCATGTGAGGAAGCTATGAACGCGAAACGAATCGTCCCGGCCCTCTTGGTCCTCGCGACGGTGATCTTCGTCCCCGCCTGCCGCCGTGAGGAGGCCGGCTCGCCGGCGAAGACCGAATCGCAAAAGGCTCCGGCCCGGAAGTACCAGTGCCCGATGCATCCCGAGGTCGTCAAGGACGAGCCCGGCACCTGCCCCATCTGCAACATGGACCTCGTGCCGATCGAGGCCTCGGGAGCCGCGTCCGCCCCGGCGGGCGAGATTCCGGGGTTCGCGACCGTGAAGCTCGACGCCCGCAAGCAGCAGCTCCTCGGCGTGAAGACGGCCGTGATCGCGCGCGGGGAGTTCTCCACCTCGATCAAGACCGTCGGCCGGGTCGCCTGGGACGAGCGGCGTGTGCACCACGTCCACACGCGCTTCGAGGCCTACGTGGAGCACGTCACCGCCGACTTCACCGGCAAGTTCGTGCGCCGGGGCGAGGAGCTGGCGCGCGTCTACAGCCCCGAGCTCTACGCCACCCAGCAGGAGTACCTCCTCGCGCTCAAGGCCTCGCGCTCCCTGAAGGGCTCCACGGTGTCGAGCGTCGCGACGGGCGGAGACCAGCTCCTCGACGCCGCGCGGCAGAGGCTCCTCCTGTGGGAGATCACGCCGGAGGACATCCGGCGCATCGAGGAGAAGGGCGAGCCCATCAAGAGCCTGCCCGTCTACGCCCCGATATCGGGTTACGTCACGGGCCGCACCGCGTACCACGGCATGAAGGTCATGCCGTCCGACTCCCTGTTCGACATCGTCGATCTCACGCAGCTCTGGGTGCTCGCCGACGTCTACGAGTACGAGCTCCCCCGTCTGAAGCTGGGCCAGAAGGCCGAGGTCACGCTGTCGTACTGGCCCGGACGTTCGTGGAAGGGTACGGTGACGTACATCTTCCCCTCGGTCGACGAGAAGACGCGCACGGTGACCGTGCGCATCGAGGTGCCGAACCCGGCGGGCGAGCTGAAGCCCGAGATGTTCGCCGACGTCGTGCTCACGGGGCGGACCCGCGAGGTGCTCAAGCTGCCCGAGGACGCCGTGATCGACAGCGGAACCCGCAAGATCGTGTTCGTGTCCCTCGGCGACGGCGAGCTCTCCCCGCGCGAGGTCGCGTTGGGCGATCACACCGCCGGGTTCTACGAGGTTCTCTCCGGGCTCGAGAGCGGGGACTCGGTTCTCCTCGGCGCGAACTTCCTCGTCGATTCCGAATCGCGTCTGAAGTCCGCCGAGATGTGCTCGACGTAGGCTTCGAAGCGCGTATGGACGT
>JAEUQS010000210.1 GCA_016789625.1 Acidobacteriota bacterium
CGGTTAACCTCGCGGCCTGAACGCATGACCACACCCAGCGAAAAGAACGTCCCGAAGGGCTCGATCCTCGTCGTCGACGACGAGCGCTACCAGCGCGAGTCCCTGCAGCTCATCCTCGAGGACGAGGGCTACCGCGTCACCGTCGCGGCCGACGGACGCGAGGCCCTCGCGAAGGCCGCCGAGGCACGGCCCGACGTCGTCCTCACCGACCTCAAGATGCCCGGGCTCTCGGGCATGGAGGTCGTCAAGGCGCTGCAGGAAGGGCCGCTCCCGCCGCGCGTCATCCTCATCACGGCGCACGGGTCGGTGGAACGCGCCCGCGAGGCCCACAAGCTGGGCGCGTTCGACTACATGTCCAAGCCCGTCGTGGCCGACGAGCTGCTCTTCCGCGTGGAGCGCGCCCTCGAGACCTTCCGGCTCACCGAGAAGAACCTGCGCCTCGAACGCCGCCTCAAGAACGACGGCCTCGAAGCCATCGTGGGCGAGAGCGCCGCGATGCGCGAGGTCTTCCGGCTCGTCGAGAAGATCGCCCCCACGAACTCCACCGTGCTCATCCGGGGCGAGTCGGGCACCGGCAA
Organism: Acidobacteriota bacterium; assembly: GCA_016789625.1. GTDB lineage: Bacteria > Acidobacteriota > Thermoanaerobaculia > UBA5066 > UBA5066 > JAEUQS01. The sequence continues at coordinate 579 of JAEUQS010000210.1, forward strand.
GGAGCTCGTCGCCCGGGCCGTGCATTCGCGGTCGACCCGCGCCGCCAAGCCCTTCCAGGCCATCAACTGCGCCGCCATTCCCGAGAACCTCCTCGAGAGCGAGCTCTTCGGACACGAGCGCGGGTCCTTCACGAGCGCGGACTCTCGCAAGATCGGGCTCTTCGAGGCCGCCTCCACGTCCACGCTCTTCCTGGACGAGATCGGGGACCTGTCGCTGCCCCTGCAGGGAAAGATCCTGCGCGCGCTGCAGGAAAAAGAGGTCAAGCGCGTCGGCGGCAACGAGACGATCCCCGTGGACGTCCGCGTCGTCGCGGCCACCAACCGCGACCTCGAGGCCATGATGAAGGCCGGACAGTTCCGCGAGGACCTCTTCTACCGGCTCAACGTCATTCCCCTCGTGCTGCCGCCCCTCCGCGAACGGGCCTCCGACGTCGTGGCGCTCGCGCAGAGGTTCCTCGAGAAGGCCAACGCGGCCCACGGCGCGGCCGTGCGGGAGATCACCCCCGAGGCGATGGACCTCCTGGTGAGGTCGCCCTGGCCCGGCAACGTCCGCCAGCTCGAGAGCGTGGTGGAGCGGGCGGTCCTTCTCTGCGAGGGCGGCACGGTGAAACCCGAGGACCTGCCCACCGAGATCCGGCTCCGGACGGCCCCTTCAGCCCGGCCGTACGGCTTCGAGATCCCGCCCGAGGGCATCGACATCGAGGAGCTCGAACGGCAGCTCATCGTCCAGGCGATGGAGAAGTCGACCTGGGTCATCGCCAAGGGAGCCCGGCTCCTGGGACTGACGTATCGGACGCTTCAATACCGCCTGGAAAAGTTCGGGATCAAGAAGCCCGGCGCCGACTAAACCGGGCCCTCTCGGGATTCGTAGTTACACCGGATGGACGGCCGGCTGCACTTTTTGCGCAAGGGAACGGGCCCGGGCCGCTCGAAAAGCGGGTCCGGCGCGGGCACGGCCTGTGCTTTGCGCCCATCGA
>JAEUQS010000226.1 GCA_016789625.1 Acidobacteriota bacterium
ATAGAACGCGAGGGATTCGGTGGCCGTGTCGATGGCGGTGAGGCCGCCGCCCACGACCACGATGGGGAGCTCCACGTGGAGGTTCGCGAGCGCGTCGTCGCGGAACGCGCCCGTGAGCTGGAGCGCCATGAGGAAGTCCGACGCCATCCGCACGCCGCGGATGAGGCTGTTCTTCATGTCGACCATCGTGGGCTTGCCCGCTCCGGCCGCGATCGCGATGTGGTCGAAGCCGAGCGCGAACGCCTGCTCCATGGTGACGGTGCCGCCGAAGCGCACGCCGCCGTAGATCGCGAGGTTCCGGCGCCGGGCGAGATTGAGGTAGAGGAGGTCCAGGTAGTTCTTGTCCCAACGCACCGTGATGCCGTATTCCGAGACGCCGCCGAAGCCGCTCTGCGCGCGCTCGTCGAGCGGCTTCTTGAGCGCCTCGACGTCGTGGATCGGACGCGGTGCCCGTTCGGCGTTGCCGGTGAGCTCGACGGGCAGGGGCTCGATCTTGAGCGCGTCCACGGCGACGACGCCGAAGCCTTCGTTCGCGAGGTGGTGCGCGAGCGTGTACCCCGAGGGGCCGAGGCCCACGACGAGGACGTTCCGTCCGTTGTAGGGGAGAGCGTAGGGACGCGCGCGGTTGAGCGGGTTCCAGCGCGTGAGGAGCGACCAGATCTCGAAGCCCCACGGCATCGAGAGGACGTCCTTGAGGACGCCCGTCTCGGCCTGCGGGATGTCCACGGGCTCCTGCTGCTGGAAGATGCAGCCCTTCATGCAGTCGTTGCAGATGCGGTGTCCGGTCCCGGGCAGCATCGGGTTGTCGATGACGATGAGCGCCAGCGCGCCGAGGGAGTCGCCCTCGCGCCGCAGGAGATGCATCTCCGAGATCTTCTCGTCGAGCGGGCAGCCCGTGAGCACGGCGCCGTGCACGTTCTTCCTGTACGAGCCGTCCTTCTCGTGGAAGCCCTTCGAGCAGGAGTCCTTCTCGCGCTCGTGGCAGAGGAGGCAGTACGCCACCTCGCCCAAAACCTGGCGCGGGGTCTTGCCGGGATCGGTGAGGTCGAAGCCGGCCCGGGGACGCGCGTGCGACGGGAGCCCCAGACGCTTCTCGGGGAGCGCGGGCTCGGGCCGCGAGGTCGCCACGAGGTGCGCCATGTCGAGCTTTTTCGGCGCGAAGAGGGAGGCCCAGGCCGCCGTCTCGTCGACGTGCTCCGGCGCGTGCTTGAGCCGCGCGATGAAGGCGTCGAGGAGACCTGTGAGGCGGGCGATCAGGGCGGGATCGCTTTCCTCGGACGGGACCTCCGCGCCGCCCGCGGCGCGGAGCGACGCGACGCGCGCCGTGGCGTCGTCCAGAGACAGGGTGGTGTCTTTGGCGCGGGGGGTCGCGAAAGCGCCCGCGATCTCGTGAAGCGTCCAGGAAGCGGTGGCGACCGCGAGCTCCGGGTCGGCAGCCAGGAGCTCCCCGCCGGCCAGGAGCCGTACGAGGGTCCGGCCCGTCTCGTCCGTCTCCGCCGGCGAGGTGGGGAGCGCGGTCAGAGACGCCGCGTCGGGGTACCTCCGGAAGATGCGCTTCTGGAAGATCGTCCAGCGGAACTTGAAGAGCACCTGATCGCGGTCGCTCCGCGCGAGAAGGCGCTCCCGCGCCTCGGCCACTCCGAAGATCGACGCGATGAACGGGGAGAGGGCGCGGCCCGCGTCCACGAGCAGGGAGGAAAGGGCCGTGGGCGAGAGCGGCTCGCCGCTGCGGTAACGCTCGAAGCGCTCGGCCAGCTCGGGCTGCCCGGCGGCGAGCTCGGCGCGGAACGCGCGATCCAGCGCCGCGAGGTGCAGCGGGTCGTGCAGCTTGGCGAAGGTGGTGCCGAGGGCGTCCTGGTTTTCGGGGAAGTCCGGTGTCATGCGGGTCGCTTTCCGTTCGAAGACGATAATCAGTGTGGAATGACGAGAGCCTGATGCTGACGAGCGGCGGAACGCCCGCGGACTCGAGTCTCCGCGCCGAACGGGAGCAGTTTCTCTCCGAGTTCGCGAAGGCCCTGGCCGAGGGGGTCGACCTGACGCGGATCCTGTCGTGGTCCGCCGCGGAGGCCGGCCGGCTCCTTGCCGTCGACCGGGTGTCACTTTACCTCTTCGGGGGCCCGGCCGAGCCCGGTGTCCTCGAGATCGCAGCCTGCTGGGCCCGTGAGGGCACGCCGCCGCATCCCGGCGACAGCGTGAGCGTCGAGTCGCTGCCGGCGGAGATCCGCAGGCACGAGACGTTGGCCTCCCGGGACGCCGCCACGGATCCGCGCCTCCTCGCGGGGCGGAGCCTCCTCGAGACGTGGGGCACGAAATCCGCTCTGCTCGTTCCGGTGTCTTTGGGTGGCCGGCTGCGCGGTGTCGCTGGGGCGGCGACGCTGCGCGAGCCCCGGGACTTCACGGCCGACGATCAGGGCTTCCTGCAGTCGGCGATGCGGCACCTCGCGGCGGCGCTCAAGCAGGGGGAGCTCCTCGGCCAGCTCGGGCGGGAGAAGGACCGCCTCCGGGCCCTCTTCGATCTCGCTTCGGCCGTGAACGCCAGCCGCAGCGTGAACGAGGTTCTCGACGCGGCGATGCGAGGTCTCGCCGAGACGCTCAGGTTCCCCGTGTGCGGCGTGGCCCTCGTCTCGGAGGACGGCTCGTCGCTCGTTCCCGCGCGCCAGCTCGGCACACGCCTGCCCGCCCCCACCGTCTCCCTGCGGGCCGACCTCTCGCCCCTCACGGCGCGCGCGTTCGCGACCGGGACCCCCGTGATCGTCGAGGACGCCGCGAAGCTCCCGCCGGGCTTCGCCCGGGACCTCATGGTGTCGATGGGCGTTACGGAGGCCGGGCTGTTCCCGCTCGTCGGCATGGTCAAGCCTCTCGGGCTCCTCGTCGTCGCCTGCACGGGGCCCGGCCGGGAGCTCGAGCCCGACGACGTGTCGACTCTGCAGTCGCTCGCGGGGTTCGTGGCCGTCTCCCTCGAGCAGCGCCGCGCCACCGAGGAGCTGGCCCGTCGGACGCGGATCCTCGAATCGATCGCGCGCGCGACGAAGCTCCTCAACTTCCGGCTCAACGCGCCCGACGTGCTGCAGTCGGTCGTGGAGGAGACCTGCCGCGCTTTTCCCGAGGCGGAGGGGGCCGTGGCCTACACCGCCGTCGAGGGTCTCGACAGCCTGCTCGTCGCGGCGGCGTTCGGCGCGGGCCAGGCCACGAAGGACTCCCACGGGGGGCGGCCGATCCCGATCGAGAACCTCCAGTGCGCGGGCCGGGCCTTCGAGGAGAACACCACGATGGTGCTCGACGTCTCGGGCCTCGAGGAGCTGATGCAGACCGACTCGCTGGAAACCCGGGCGAGGGTCCGCGCGACGCTGGGCGAGGGCGAGATCCGCCAGCTCATGGCGGCCCCCGTGCGCGTCGGCGACCGCAAGCTCGGGGTCATCGAGGTGCTCGCCACCCGCGCCGGCGTGTTCTCCTCGCGGGATGCCGAGACCCTGGCGCTCCTCGCCGAGCAGGCGGCCATCGCGCTGCGCAACGCCCGGCTCATCGAGGATCTGTCCCGGCTCAACCGGCTCAAGGACGACTTCCTCGCGAACCTCTCGCACGAGGTGCGCACGCCGCTCACCTCGATCGTGGGCTGGGCCGAGGTGCTGCTCGACGCCGACGGCCAGGAGACCCCGCCCTCCTCGAGGCGGGCGGTCACGGCGATCGTCGCCCAGGCCGAGGCGCTCTCGCGGATGCTCACCGATCTCATCGACCTTTCGCGCATCGACAACGCCGGGCTGGAGCTCCGGGTCTCGCAGTTCTCGCCCGTCGAGCTCGTGCACGAGGCCGTGGAGTCGGTGCGGCCCTCGGCCACGAAGAAGGGAGTGCTCCTCCTCGTGGAGGCCGAGGGAGAGCTGCCGCGCCTCGAGGCCGATGCCGGACGCCTCAAGCAGGTGCTCTGGAACCTCCTTTCCAACGGCATCAAGTTCTCGAAGACCGGTGACACCGTCCAGATCGTCGTGAAGAGGACGGCGGGCGGGCTCGAGATCGTCGTGACCGATCAGGGCTGGGGCATCGATCCGCAGTTCCTGCCCCTCGTGTTCGAGCGGTTCCGCCAGGAGGAGACGGCGGCCAGCCGGCGGTTCGGAGGCCTGGGCGTGGGGCTCTCGATCGCGCAGGCGATCGTGCGGGCCCATGAGGGAGCCATCGCGGTCTCGAGCGAGGGACGGGGTACCGGTGCCGTCTTTCGGGTGACGCTTCCCGAGGCCCGTCTCGTGAAGGTCCGCAAGTCCAGCTCGGGCGCCCGGCCGCTCCTGCCGGTGAGCAGAGGCTGAGACGCCCGTCACTTTCGAGGTCGATCCCCGAGGACGCGCTTCCCTTTCCCGAACGGCGGGGGAGAGAATGGGTCTCATGGCAGACGGCAACGCCGCCCCCGCCGGGCTCGCGGAGCTCCAGGCGAAGACGGCAGCGCTCGAGGCCCGCGTGCACGAGGCCGAGGAGCGCATCGCGGCGCTGAACCGCATCGGCATCGCGCTCTCGGCGGAGCGGGACCTCGAGAAGCTGCTCGAGAAGATCCTCACCGAGAGCCGGCGGTTCTCGGGCTCGGAGGCGGGCTCCCTCTATCTCCTCGAAGAGGGCTCCGACGGACGCTTCCTGCGCTTCAAGCTGGCTCAGAACGACGCGGTGGCGTTCTCTTTCAGCGAGCGCACCGTCGACGTGAGCGACGAGAGCCTCTCGGGCTACGTCGCCGTGCACGGCGAGCCGCTCGTGCTCGACGACGCCTACGCGATTCCCCCCGGCGTGCCCTACCGGCACAACGACTCGTTCGACAGGTCCACGGGCTGGCGCACGCGGGCCGTGCTCGTCGTGCCCATGAAGGACCATCGCGGCGAGCTGATGGGCGTGCTCCAGCTCATGAACCGGCGCCTCTCGCCCGGTGGAGAGTTCGCGCCCTACCCGCCCGACCTCGTGCCGCTCATGCTGTCCCTCGCGACTCAGGCCGCGGTGAGCCTCAAGGCGAACCTCCTGACGGCCTCGATCCGCAAGCTGTTCGAGGATTTCGCGCGCGCGGCCATCGTCGCGGTGGAGCAGCGCGATCCCACGACGGCCGGTCACAGCAACCGGGTGGCCGATCTCACCGGCGGCCTCGCGCGCATCGTGGACCGCGCGTCCGACGGCCCGTACGGCGACGTGAAGTTCGACCGCGAGCAGCTCCGGGAGATCGAGACGGCCGCGCTGCTCCACGACTTCGGCAAGATCTCCGTGCCCGAGAAGGTCCTCGTGAAGTCCAAGAAGCTCGAGGACGTCGACGTCGAGCGCATCCGCGAACGCTTCGACTACGCGCTCGAATCCCAGGAGGCGAGCGAGTTCCGGGACCTCCTGCGGCGCTCGATGCGCTCCGGGGTTCCGCCCACCGAGGAGGAGCTCTACCTCCTCGAGAAGGGCCAGCGGGATCGGGCCGAGGAGCTCGAGCGCTTCTTCGGCGAAGTGCGGCGCGCGAACGAGCCGACCGTGCTCGCGAAGGAGTCGGGGCAGACGCTCACGGAGCTCCTGCGCCGCACCTGGCGGTCGCGCAGGGGGCAGGTCACGCCGCTCCTCACGGAGGACGAGTTCCGTTTCCTCTCGATTCCCCGCGGGAGCCTCTCGAACGACGAGCGCGTCCAGATCGAGAGCCACGTGACGCACACGTACCGGTTCCTCGCGACCATTCCCTGGACGCCGGATCTCGCCCGCGTGCCCGACATCGCCTACGCCCATCACGAGAAGCTCGACGGCACCGGCTACCCGCGGAAGCTG
>JAEUQS010000230.1 GCA_016789625.1 Acidobacteriota bacterium
GGTGCGAAAGGCCCCCGCGCTGAGCGGCCCCGACGCGGACGATCGTCCCTGGGATCCCGACGAGCCCCGCGGCCCGGCGCTCGAAGCGGTCGAGCCGGCGCCCGAGCAGATCGCGCTCGCCCATCGCGCGCTCGCGGCGACACCGGGTGATGCGGGGCAGCTCCTGTACGCGCGCGTCGACATGGTCACCGGTCCAGAGGGGCGTCCGCTCCTCATGGAGCTCGAGCTCACGGAACCCTCTCTCTTCTTCGAGAACGTTCCGGGCTCCGAGGTGCGGCTCGCCGCGGCCATCGCCGCCCGCCTCGGCTGAGCCGCGTCCCGTTTCCGGGCGGCCCCTTCGCGAATCCGGACAGAACCGTGTCCGCTGGTCGTGAACCCTCGGGCATCCTGCTTGCAACGCCCTTCCGCCATGGCGTTGACGCACGACCTCCGCCTCGCGGTCCGGTCCCTCTTGCGGCGGCCCGGCTTCACCGGCCTCGCCGTCCTGATCCTCGCGCTCGGCATCGGCGCCAACACCGCCATCTTCAGCATCGTGAACGCGGTGCTCCTCCGGCCTCTGCCCTATGGCGATGCGGACCGGCTCGTCATGGTGTTCGCCGACGGAACCGCGCGCGGCACGAACGCCCGGAGCGCGGTGACGGCCGGCTCCTTCCTCGACTGGCGCGAGGGCGCGCGGTCGTTCTCGGGCCTTGCCGCGTTTCGCAACGAGAGCCGGCGGCTCACGAGCGTGGAGCCGCCGCTCGTGCCTCTCACGCACGCCGTGACCGCGAACTACTTCGACGTCCTCGGGGTTGCGCCCCTCATGGGGCGCGCGTTCCAGCCCGGTGAGGACGAGCCCGGCCACGACGACGTCGTCGTCCTCTCCTACGGCACCTGGCAGACGACGTACGCCGGCGATCCCCGCATCCTGGAGCGCACGATCCTCCTCGACGACCGCCCCCACCGCGTGGTGGGCGTGATGCCCAAGGATCTCTACACCGCCCACTTCATTCCCGTGCAGCCCGGCCTCTGGGTGCCCAAGCCGCTCGGCCCGCTCCGCGAGGAGCGCACCACGCGCGACATCCTCGTGGTGGGCCGGCTCGCGAAAGGGGTCACGGCCGCGGGCGCTCAGGCCGAGATGACGGCCTTGTGCGCGCGGCTCGCGGCGACGGCGCCGCAGTACAACGAGCGCTGGAGCGCGAAGCTCGTGTCGATGCGCGAGCACGTCGTGGGGCCCTTCGGGTCCACGGCGGGCGTGCTCCTCGCCGCGGTGGGGCTCGTGCTCCTCATCGCCTGCGGCAACGTCGCGAGCCTCACGCTCGCTCGTGCCACGGAACGGACCCGTGAGCTGGCGCTCCGCACGGCCCTCGGCGCGAGCCGCGCGCGCGTGATCGCACAGCTCCTCACCGAGAGCCTCGTCCTCTCCCTCGCGGGCGGTGCCCTCGGCGCGCTCCTCGCGTTCGGGCTCGCGGGTCCTCTGGCCTCGCTCATCCCCGTGCAGGCGGGCGTGCCGTTCCTCGAGCACGTCGGTCTCGACGGGCGCGTCCTCGCGTTCACGTTCGGGCTGGCGCTCCTTTCGGGGCTCGTGTTCGGGCTCGCTCCCTGCCGCGAGGCCACCCGCGAGAGCGTCGTCTCCGCGCTGCGAGAGGGAGGCCGTGGATCCGTCTCCACGTCGTCGCGCCGGCTGCGGGAGGGGCTCGTCGTCGCCGAGGTGGCGCTCGCCGTGATGGTGGCCGCGGGGGCGGGCTTGATGCTGCGGAGCTTCACCAGCCTTTCGCGCGTTTCACCCGGCTTCGACGCGGGCCGCATCCTCAAGCTCAGGACGTCGCTGCGGGGCGAGGCCTTCGAGGCGCCGGGCTCCCGGATCGCGCATTTCGAGGAGCTCGCGCGCCGTCTCACGGCGATTCCCGGCATCTCGTCCGTGAGCGGCGTGAGCTTCGAGCCGCCCACGGTGGGCGCGCTCTTCGGGGGCGTGAGCCTCGTGCTGCCGCATGCGCCCGCAAATGCCGAGAACGCCCCGAGCGCCATCTCGCGGCCCGTGCTGCCGCGCTACTTCGAGACGATGGGCATCCCTCTTCGAGCCGGGAGGCTGCTGGGCAGCAAGGACACCGCCGAGGGCGAGCGCGTGGCCGTGATCGGCGAGGCCATGGCGGCACGGCTCTTCGCCGGACTCGACCCCGTGGGCCGCACATTCTCGCTGAATGTGCCGAACGCCCGGCCCATCCGCATCGTGGGAGTCGTGGGCGACGTCCTCACCGCGGGCACGGCGCCCGAGCCGCTTCCCATTTTCTACACGCCGTACGCGCAGAACCCCGTCGCCGTCATGACAGTGGTGATGCGCGTGCCCGAGGGCGATCCGGCTTCACTCGGCCGGGAGGCCGAGCGGGTGGCGTGGTCGGTCTCGGAGTCGACGAACGTGTATGCCGTCGAGACGATGACCCGGAACATTCAGAACCTCAACTGGAGGCCCCGTTTCGGGGCGCTCCTCCTCGCGGGGTTCGCCGCGCTCGCGCTCCTGCTCGGCGCCACCGGGATCGACGCTGTCCTCTCGTATACCGTCTCCCAGCGGCGCGGCGAGATCGGTCTCCGAATGGCACTGGGCGCGGGCGGGCGCGACGTGATGGCGTTCGTGCTCGCGGGCGGGCTGAAGCTCGCCGCACTGGGCGTCGCCGTCGGGGTCACCGGCGCGCTGCTCCTCTCACGTGGGCTGAAGGGACTGCTGTACGGCGTCTCTCCCAACGACCCCGTGACGCTCGCCGCCGTGGCCTTCCTGCTCCTCTCGGTGGCGCTCGCGGCGAGCCTCGTGCCCGCCATACGCGCCAGTCGTGTCGATCCGCAGGTCGCGCTTCGGGAGTAGGGAGGCCGGTGGGTCGGACCGCCGGGCGAAGCAGGGATCTGGTGACTGCGGCGCACGCGTATCATTCGACCCACAGGAGCATGGACGTGGACGT
>JAEUQS010000232.1 GCA_016789625.1 Acidobacteriota bacterium
GGGACCGGCCCCGCCATGCTGCGACTCAACAAGCTCACAGACTACGGCTTCGTGCTCCTCACCCATCTCGCCTCGCGCGAGGCGGGCAGCGGCGGCGCGGGCGCCTCGGGAGCCAATGCCCGGGAGCTGGCGGCCGACGCCCGCCTTCCCCTTCCCACCGTCACGAAGCTCCTCAAGATGCTCACGAGCGCCCGGCTCCTCGAATCGCATCGGGGGACGAAAGGCGGCTACGCGCTCTCGCGTCCTGCCTCGCAGATCACCGTGGCGGAAGCGCTGGCCGCCCTCGAGGGACCCGTTTCGCTCACCGAATGCTCTCAGCCCGGCCTCTGCGCGCACGAGCACGGCTGCCCCACGCGCGGCAACTGGCAGATCATCAACCGCACCGTCCTGGACGCCCTCTCGCAGCTCACGCTCGCCGAGATGACGCGCCCCATGTCACCCCCGTCTCCTTCTCTCTCCCTTCCCGCCCACCGTCCGGCACCGCCCAGCGACCTTCGGGCTGGTAGTGAGCGCGGCGTCCTTCGGCGCCGCGGCGGCGATGCCGGCGCAGGTCTTTGAGGAAACGTACGATTCCATGAGCACCGAGATCCTCTCCGAGCTGACGCAACAGGAGTACCGCCACGGCTTCGTGACGGACATCGAGAGCGACGTCTTTCCGCCGGGGCTTTCCGAAGCCGTGGTGCGCGCGATCTCCGCCAAGAAGGGCGAGCCCGAGTGGCTCACCGACTGGCGCCTCCGGGCCTACCGGCACTGGCTCACCATGAAGGAGCCCACCTGGGCGAAGGTGTCGTACCCCGCGATCGACTACCAGGCGATCTCGTACTACGCCGCTCCCAAATCCAAGACCGACGGGCCCAAGAGCCTCGACGAGGTCGATCCCGCGCTCCTCGCGACGTACGAGAAGCTCGGCGTGCCGCTCATGGAGCGCGCGATCCTCGCGGGCGTGGCCGTGGACGCCGTGTTCGACAGCGTCTCGGTGGCGACGACGTTCAAGGCGAAGCTGGCCGAGGTGGGCGTCATCTTCTGCTCGTTCTCCGAGGCCGTGCGCGAGCACCCGGAGCTCGTCAGGAAGTACCTCGGGACCGTGGTCCCCTACTCCGACAATTTCTTCGCGACGCTCAACTCCGCCGTGTTCTCGGACGGCTCGTTCTGCTTCATCCCCAAGGGCGTCCGCTGCCCCATGGAGCTCTCGACGTACTTCCGCATCAACCAGGCCGACACGGGCCAGTTCGAGAGGACGCTCATCGTGGCCGAGGAAGGCGCGTCGGTGAGCTACCTCGAGGGCTGCACCGCGCCCAAACGCGACACGAACCAGCTGCACGCCGCGGTCGTCGAGCTCGTCGCTCTGGACGACGCGACGATCAAGTACTCCACGGTGCAGAACTGGTATCCGGGCGACAAGGACGGCAAGGGAGGCATCTACAACTTCGTCACGAAGCGAGGCAAGTGCCTCGGCCAGCGCTCGAAGATCTCCTGGACGCAGGTCGAGACGGGCTCCTCCATCACGTGGAAGTACCCGAGCTGCATCCTCCTCGGCGACGACTCCGTGGGCGAGTTCTACTCGGTCGCGCTCGCGAACAACTACCAGCAGGCCGACACGGGCACCAAGATGATCCACATCGGCAAGCGCACGCGCTCGACGATCGTGTCGAAGGGCATCTCCGCCGGTCACGGACAGAACACGTACCGCGGCGCCGTGACGATCCTGAAGAACGCCGAGGGCGCGCGGAACTACTCGCAGTGCGACTCGCTGCTCCTCGGAGACCAGTGCGGCGCGCACACGGTGCCGTACATCGAGGTCAAGAACTCCTCGGCGCAGATCGAGCACGAGGCGACGACCTCGAAGATCGGCGAGGACCAGCTCTTCTACTGCATGCAACGCGGCCTTTCGGCCGAAGAGGCCGTTTCGCTCATCGTGAACGGCTTCGCGAAAAAGGTGATCAAGGAACTGCCCATGGAGTTCGCCGTCGAGGCTCAGAAGCTCCTGGGCGTCAGCCTGGAGGGATCCGTTGGCTAGTCTGCTCGAGATCAAGAACCTGCACGCGCGCATCGAGGACGACGGGCGCGAGATCCTCAACGGCCTCGACCTCGTCATCAACCCGGGTGAGGTGCACGCGATCATGGGCCCGAACGGCTCGGGCAAGAGCACGCTCGCGAACGTCATCGCGGGGCGCTCGGGCTACACCGTGACCGAGGGCGAGGTCCTCTACCAGGGCCGGAATCTCCTCGACATGGCGCCCGAGGAGAGGGCTCGCGAAGGCGTGTTCCTCTCGTTCCAGTACCCCGTCGAGATCCCGGGCGTGCCCAACACGTACTTCCTGCGGGCCGCTCTGAACGCGATTCGCAAGCATCGCGGAGAGACCGAGATCGACCCGATGGACTTCCTCACCCTCGTGGAGGAGAAGGCGAAGCTCCTCGACATCTCCGAGGAGCTCCTCACGCGGCCCGTGAACGAGGGC
>JAEUQS010000283.1 GCA_016789625.1 Acidobacteriota bacterium
CTCGTCGACGCTCCCTTCGGCGAGGACCCGGCCCCTGGCCAGCACGAGGACGCGATCGGCGAGCGCCTCGGCCTCTTCGAGGTGATGCGTCGTGAGGACGATCGCGCAGCCCTCCTCGCGAAGCCGCCGGATGTTCCGCCACATCGCTTCGCGGGCCTCGAGGTCGAGCCCCACCGTCGGCTCGTCGAGGAAGAGGAGACGGGGCCGTCCGCAGATCGCGGTCGCGAACTGCACCTGTCGCTTCTGACCTCCCGACAGCTTTCCGTAGCGCTTCCCCTCGAGAGACGAGATTCCTGCGAAGGAGATCACCTCCTCGACCGAAAGCGGATCGCGGTAGGAGCTCGCGGCCAGCGCGACGTGCTCGCGGGCCGAGAGCATCGGAGCCAGCGCGACCTCCTGCATCATCACGCCCACCCCGAGCCGGCTGTGGACGTCGAGCGGCGACCCGCCCAGCAGGGTCGCCTCCCCCGCGTCGGGCTGGAGGGTGCCGAGCCAGAGCCCGATCGCCGTGGACTTCCCGGCGCCGTTCGGCCCCAGGATCGCGAGGAGCTCGCCCCGGCGGACGTCCAGGTTCACGCGATCGAGCGCGACGGCCTTTCCGTAGCGCTTCGTGACGTTCCGGAGGGACGCGATCGGCCTCGCGGCCGGACGGGCGTCGGCGGGTGGGATTTCCGGAAGGGCGTTGGAACGCGGGCGACCGTTGAGGATCTCCCCGAGGACAGTCCTGCGGACGAAGGCGTGGTAGGTGAGGAAGAGGATGCCCAGCGTCGCGAGCACGATCACCGGGTACTTCACCGCCCAGGGGAGGGGGACCGTCATGAAGAGCGTCTGCAGGGCGAAAACGACGGGCAGGTGCGCGAGGTAGCACCAGTAGGACGCATCGGCCACGTACCGCCTGGCCGCGCTCTCGCGGGAGCAGAACCGCACGGCCGCGCCGAGGAGCCCGAGCGTCCAGCACCATGTCGAGAGCGTGTAGGCGGCGGCATACAGGGCGCGCGTCTCGAAGCCACCCCGCAGGGCCGTCGGCTCCATCAGATTGGGCGCGACCCCCACGAAAGCCAGACAGGTAGCGGTCAGGCAGACCGCCGCCGCGAGATGGACGTGCCACGACCGTCCCATGCGGGAGAGCGGATCCTCCTGTTTCTGGAGCAGCCAGCCGGCACCGAATGCCGTGCCGAAGGCCGCCAGCGCCGCCACGTTCGGAACGAAGCCGGTCTCGGGGGTCGGGATGCCGAACCACACCGCCCATTTGGGAGAAGCGAGCAGCGCGACGAACGCCGGCGCGGCGAGCACGACGAGCGCGAGCGGGTTCCCCAGCAGGAACGCGACCGCGCGGTCGACGGCGGCCCTCAGACGGCCGCGGCGGTCCGCGGAGGCAACCCCCGCGCGCAGCAGGAGCGCGACGACGTAGAAGATGGCCAGGAGATAGAGGAACCAGAGATGGAGGAGCGGGAAGCCTCCCTCCGGAGCCGGGGGGACCTGCGCGGGAGGGTTTTCCTTGAAGGTCCGCGTGAGACCCCAGCCGACGATCGCGATCGTGAGCGGGGCGAGGACGATCCAGCCCGCCGTGAGCGGGACGAGGATTCGTTTGGCGCGGTCCTTCACGAACCCGCGCGTGCCGCGTCTCTCGAGCGCGAGGCGCGCGAAGAATCCGGCGATGAGGAAGAAGAGGCTCATCCGGAACGTGTGGATCACGTAGAAGACGACCCCGAGCGCCGTGCTCTCCGAGACGTCCCGCGCCGGCAGGATGAGGAAGAACGACATCGTGGCGTGCAGCGCGATTCCGAGGAGGAGCGCGAACGCCCGCGCGGCGTCGAGCGAGTGGAGGCGTTCCGTGGATGTGTTCATGAGGTCCTCAGACAAAGTCTTTCTTGCGGGCCGGAAGGGTGAGGGCGAGGCCGAGTGCGACGGCGATGAGGGCCAGCTCGAGCGCGAGCACGGTGAGGATCCGGGGGGTGAACCCGCTTCCCCCGGCGATGCCGGGAAGCGTGAGCACCTTCGTGAGGAAGACGGTCACCGCGACGTTGGAGGCGAGGATTCCCGCGATCGCCCAGGCCTCCGACATCGTCACGACGACCAAGGCGACGAGGAGGCAGAAGGCCGCGAGGAAGAACGTCATCATCACGAGGAAGACCCCGAGCCCGCCGCTCCTTCCCGCCAGCGTCTCGGCGACGATCACGATCCCCGTCAGCAGGAGCCAGGGCACGAGGAACGCGATCAGGGATGCCCAGACCTTGGCCTGCGCGTACCCCCGCGGCGAGATCGGCAGGCTCAGAACCCAGAGCTGGGATCTGTCCTGGCGCTCCTTGAGGATGCCCGTCATCGGAACGAAGATGCCGAACGCCACCACCGTCGTGATGAAGAGCAGGAGCCCGAGGTTGGGCCCCGTTCTCACGTTGTCTGCCTTGTCGATTCCGGAAACGAGGAGGGACGCGATCCCGGAGGCGAGCGTCACGACGACGAGCCATCGGTGGAGGTAGAGGTCCTTGACCACGAGGCGCCAGGCGACCGATCCGTTCGCGGTGCTCATTCCCCACGCTCCTTGCGTTTGCTCATCACGTTCGCGACGAAGATCTCCTCGAGCGTCATGCGCTGGACGTCGTGCACGGTCGCTCCCGCCGCCTCGTAGGCCGGCAGGAGCGCGGGGTCGAACGCGTTCGCGGTCACGACGGCCACGCGGCCGCTCCGCGCGACGTCGATCACGCCCGGAAGGGTGGGCAACGTGACGCCGTCGGGCACTCCGAGGCTCACGCGCCGCCAGCGCTCGAGGAAGACCTCCTTGTCGTCCGAGTCGATCACGCGGCCCCGGTCGATGAACGTGATGCGGTCCGAGATCCGCTCGACCTCGTACGTGTTGTGCGAGGAGAAGAGGATCGAGCGCTCTTCGTCCTGCATGACCTCCATCAGCTCCGAGATCACTTCCTGCCGGGCCACCGGGTCGAGACCCGAGGTCGGCTCGTCGAGGACGAGGAGCTTCGGCTTGCGCGCCAGAGCGAGAAGCAGCAGGGCCTTGGCCTCCTCACCGCGCGAAAGGCCCTTGACGCGTTGTTCCGGGCGGAGGTGGAAACGCTTCAGCAACGTTCCGGCGTACGCCTCGTCCCATCCCGGAAACATCGATCTCACGAAGTCGAGGTGCCACTTCAGGGTCGCCGAGGAGAAGAGACGCATTTCGTCGCCGACGTAGCCCGTGTCCCATTTCGCGCGGACCTGCTCTTCGGGTATGCGGCACCCGAGCACCTCGACCTCTCCCGCATCGGGCTGCACGAGACCCATGAGGATCCTCATCGTCGTGGTCTTCCCGGCGCCGTTCGGTCCGACGAGGCCCATCACCAGGCCCTTCTCCAGCCGGAGCGAGACCTTGTCGAGCGTGAAGAACCGGTACTGCTTCGTGACCTCACGAAGCTCGATCGCCGCCGTGCTCATTCGTCCTCCCCGGCGCCGCCGTCCGGCGCGCCGACGGCTAGCTGTTTCACGACGTCCCTCAGCCGGACCTCGAGCTCCGACGAGGTCAGGCCCAGCTCGCGACCCACGCCCGCGGCCCGCGTCAGGTGGTCCTCGAGCTCCTGCTCCCGGAGCGTCCGGCTGAGGTTCACGTTCTCGGCGACGAACGTGCCGCGGCCCTGCCGCGTGACGACCACGCCCTCGCGCTCGAGCTCCAGAAAGGCCCTCTTGATCGTGATGACGCTGACGCGGGTGGAAGCGGCGAGCGCCCGGATCGAGGGAATCTCCTGACCCGGCAGCCAGTCCCCCATGGCGACGCGGCGGCGAACCTGCTCCATGATCTGGAGGTACATGGGTCGCCGGTCGGCCTGGGAGATGGTGAGCTCTGTGTGCATATCGATATACACACTATATACGGCCGCGAAGCGCGGATTTCAAGGGGGCCGGCGATGAAACCTCGGAGAATCCGGGCAGAAGGGAAGAGAGCATGAAGCAGCCTCTCGTCCTCCTGGCCGCAATGCTCTTGGCGGGCTGTTCCCGAAGCCGGGCCCCGGAGCCCCCGGCCCTCGTGGCGACGGCGATGCCCTTCACCGTCTCGTGGCTCTCGGGTCACGCACGCTTCGGAAGGCTGCTCGAAGAGCCTACCTTCGGAGTGAAGGTGCGGGTCTCCGCCACGGACTTCGGCGCCGTCGCCTCGGCCCTCGGCACGAACAGCCCCTGCTTCAAGCTCGCCGTCGTCGAGCGCTGCGCGAACGTGGAAGGCGAGGCCGTGCCTCTCGGCGTGGCCCGCTCACCGGGGAATTCACTCGGGGAGCCCATCTGGTGCCCGGTGCCCGGCGTCGCGGTCGAGTGGACGGCGGCCTTCACCGACTACCGCAGGGTCATCGGACATCCCGGCGTCGACTACCACCCGCTCAAGACCTGCCGCGGTCCGGCTTCGGCCGCACTGTTCCTCGTCCCCTCGGGCCTCGTACGAAACGCCGACACGCTTCCGCGTCCAGGCCTTCCGCTGAAGGGAATCCCGGTCACCGGCTGGACCTCGCTGTAATTCAACGAGCGCGCCGGAGGCTTCCCGGGCCCGGAGGGCTGAACGAACTACAGGCCGGTTTTGCGCCGCTGCGGACGCTTGACGAGGACGAGCCGCGACGGGCGGCCCGCGCGCGAGCAGCTCGCGCAGAGCCGCGCGCGGCCGAACGGCGTGCGCCGCGTCCACTCGGCCGTGCAGCCGGGACAGCGGTACTCGTAGCGCGCGTTACGGGCGCGGATCTCGAGGAGCCGGTCCGTCTCGGGGGCGCTCTTGCGCGAGACCCCGAGCTGCCGCGCCACCTTCCAGAAGCGAGGGGAATGGCCTTCCTCCGCGCCCCAGCGCGCGTGGCAGATCGCGTGGGCCGTTTCGTGGAGCAGCGTCTGCGCGCGATCTTCGGGCGTCATGTGGCCCGAGATGCGGATCACGTGCGGAGGTCCGTACTGGATGACGCCGCCGGTCGCCCGCCGGAGCGACAGGATCACCTGCGCGGGCGGCAGGCCGAACTCCACGGCGAGGGCGTCGTAGAGGCTCTGGAGGATGCGCTGGTGCTGCTTGAGCTCCTCGGGCGCGGTGGGCACCTCGGGAAACAGCTCGAGCTGCTCCGCGGGCCCGGCC
>JAEUQS010000303.1 GCA_016789625.1 Acidobacteriota bacterium
GAGGCCGCCCGAGGCCTCGTACTGCCGCGCGAGCTCCGCGAGGTGCAGGACGTTCGCGAGTGCCTGCTCCCCGGCCGGAAGGAAGATGAGCCCCGCGTGCGCGCGCGTCTCGGCCAGGAGCCGGGCGATCGTCTCGGAGACGGGCCGCGCGTTCCTCTCGCGCGAGAGCGCGGCGAGCAGGCCGAGCGCCTTGCCGACCTCCTCGAGCCCTTCGGGCGCGGGATTCGGCACCCGGACGGGATGCAGCCGGCGCACGGCCTCTTTCCAGAGAAAGAGATCCTCGTCGGCGAGCGCGAAGAGCGGCCCCTTGAGCGTCGCGTAGACGGCCAGCTCGTCGTCGGGCCACTCCAGCGCCGTGAGCGCGTTGCGGAGCGCGAGGATCTCCTCGCGCGCGTGGTACGAGCGGCCGCCCACGAGAACGTGCGGCACCCCACGAGCCTCGAGCGCTTCCACGGAGGGCCGCGTGACGTCGCGGCCGAACGACGTGTAGCGGCGGAAGAGGAGGCATACGTGCCGCGGGGCCACGGGGACCCGCGAGCCGTTCTCTTCCACGGTGAAGCCGCTCGATTCGACGAGCCACTTCACGAACGCGCCCGTCACGTCGGGCAGGCACTCGTCGATGGCCTTGGGGCGGACCTGCTCGCCCCAGCCGAACGGCTTCGGAACGGGCAACGCGATGACCGAGGGTTGCGAAGTCGCGGGCTCGGCGCGCGCGGGCGCGAGAGCGAGGTAGTCCGGCTGGTCGGCCTCGACGTCGCCGGTCATGAGCGGCGCGAACGCGGCGTTGATCACCCGCTGGAGCGACGGCACGCTGCGGAAGCTCGTGGTGAGCGCCACGACGCGTGCTCCTCGCGCCGCGAGCAGCTCCTTCACCTCGCGGTACGTGCCGGGGTCGGCCCTGCGGAAGCGGTAGATCGCCTGCTTCGGATCGCCGACGACGAAGAGCTTGCCCGGCACGGGGCGCACCGCGCGGAAGTCGGAGACCGCGGGATCGTCCGACGCGAGGAGCAGGAGGATCTCGGCCTGCAGCGGATCGGTGTCCTGGAACTCGTCCACGAAGACGTGCGTGAAGCGGCCGCCGAAGTCGCGCCGCACGCTCTCGTCGCGGCGCAGGAGGTCGCGCGCCGAGAGCAGAAGGTCCAGGAAGTCGAGAGCGCCGCGCGCGGCCTTGCTCTTTTCGTAGAGCGTGAGGCAGCCCTCGAGCTCGTTCTTCAGGCAGGCCGCGAGATCCGCGTCGGCGATCTTCTGGAACGTGCCGAGGCTTTCCACGAGCGCATCGCGCCGCGTGCGGATCTCCTCGCGCGTGAGGCCGTCGCCGTAGTTCGTGCCGCGCCCCTTGCGCTTGTCCTTGAGGTCCCGCTCGTGCGACAGCTCGACGAGCGCGGCCTCCAGCCCGTCGTGGTCGCGCGGGCGGTCCCGCTCGGCCTTGCGGAGATCGGCCGCGAAGCGCCGGAGCCGCGCCGTCGAGAGAAAGAGCGGGTCCTTGAGGTCGGCGCCGCGGGCCGAGTCGTCGGCGAGGGACAGCACCGACTCGACGAGCGCGTCGATCGTCTCCTCCCGCGGGAACGGCTTGCGCAGGTACGGCGCCGAGAGGTCCCGCCAGCCCGCGAGCTGGTACGCCGCGTAGCGCAGGCGCCCCACCGGGCTCTCCTCCCCTTCGGCGCCCATCCCCCGCGATCTCCTGCAGAGCGCGCGGCGGAGGCCCTCGGGAAGGTCCGCGAGCTGGTCCTCGAAGAACGTGCGGAAGGCCGCGTCGAAGAGGCGCTCGGACTCGTCCTCGGTGAGCACCGAGAAGAGCGGATCCACGCCCGCCTCCACGGGCCGCTCGCGCAGAAGGTCGCCGCAGAAACCGTGGAGCGTCGAGAGGCGGGCCTCCTCGAGGCGCGAGAGCGCGTCCTCGAGACGGAGCCGCTCGAGGCTGCCCGCGGGCTGCTCGTGCCGGGCGTCCTCGAGCGCGGCGCGGAGGCGGAGCTTCAGCTCGCCCGCGGCCTTCTCGGTGAACGTTACGGCCACGAGCCCTTCCACGCGGCCGCGGCCCGAGGCCAGCACGGCCACGAGCCGCCTCACGAGCTCCGTCGTCTTGCCGGTGCCGGCGGCCGCCTCCACGACGAGCGTCTCGTCGAGGCTGCCGCGAATCGCCTGGCGGGCTTCGAGGTCGTTCATGAAAGATCAGCGCGCCGGAGGCGTTTCCCGGCCCGGAGGGCTGAACTCATGGCAGCGATCGCAGCTCACGAAGGGCATCGATCGCGGGATCGGCCTTCTTCCTCGCGACGCGCTCCTCTTCGTTGGGTCCGCAGACGTCCTTGAAGTCGCAGTACGTGCAGGCCCCGGGACGCGGGTGCGCGGGCAGGAAGCCGTCGTCCACG
>JAEUQS010000317.1 GCA_016789625.1 Acidobacteriota bacterium
TGAGATCGAGGGCCTTTGGCGAGTGCGCGAAATCCATGCGGTAGGTTAGAACGCTTCACGACAACTTCATCCGGTTTGCACCGCAGAAGGGCGCATATGAACGAACCGCTCCTGACCCTGGAGAACGTGACGAAGAGCTTCCCTCCGCGGGTGGCCGTGGACCGGGTCTCGTTCGAGGTGCGGCGGGGCGAGATCTTCGCGCTCCTCGGCCCGAACGGCGCCGGCAAGACCACCACGGTACGCATGCTCGTGGGCCTCAACCGGCCCGACTCGGGCCGCATCCACTTCGCCGAGCCCGATCGCCGCGGGCGGCTCGGCTATCTGCCCGAGGACCGCGGCCTCTGGCGGGACATCCCCGTGCACCGCACGCTGGTGCACTTCGGCGTGCTCCACGGCCTGGCGCGTCCCGTGGCCGGCGAGCGGGCCGACCGCTGGCTCACGGAAATGGGCCTGTTCGATCGTCGGAACGACAAGCTGGAGACGCTGTCGAAGGGCAACCAGCAGCGCGTCCAATTCGTCACGGCCGTGCTCCACGAGCCGCCCCTCGCGATCCTGGACGAGCCGTTCTCGGGCCTCGACCCCGTGGCGCAGGACTTCTTCCTCCGCATCATCAGGTCCCTCCGCGACCGGGGCACGACGGTCGTTCTCTCGGCGCACCAGATGGACCTCGTGGAGCGGGTCGCCGACCGGCTGCTGCTCATGAACCGCGGCCGCACCATCCTCTCGGGCAGCGTGTCCGAGCTGGCCGAACGGAACCCGGGCAAGCGGCTGCACGACCTCTTCGTCGAGAGCGTGAAGGCCGACGACGGCGGGCGCCCCGCCGAAGAGGAGGCCGCATGAGCTTCAGAGAAAGGGCCCGGCTCACGTTCGACGTCGCCGTGTGGGAGTTCTTCCGCTACTTCAAGTGGAAGGACCTCGTCATCGGCTTCGTCTTCTTCACCGGTATTTCCGGCGCGGTCTTTCTGGGTGGAATGCTCGTGGGCGGCTCCGGTCGCGTCGTGAAGGTGGCGACGCTCGGCGACGGCGCGGACGCGCTCGCCCTGCCGAAGAAGAGCCGCGTCCAGCTGGTGGCCGCCGCGGGGCGCAGCGAGGCCGAGTTGCGCAAGGCCGTCGCGGAGGGGGACCTCGACGCGCTGCTCCTGGTACCGAGGGTTGAGGCCGGGACGCTGGTCGTGAGGAAGGAGCCCCGCTACCGGCTCGAGATCCAGAACCTCCTCGACGAGAGCGCCAAGCGGCAGCGCCTTTCGGCCCGCGGCCTCACGCCGGACGAGCTGAAGGCGCTGCTGGCGCCGGCCACGCTCGAGATCGTCTACGAGGGGAAGGGCGGGCCCAAGAGCAAGGCCGTGAAGATGACGGCGGCGATCTTCATCATCGCGACGCTCATGGGGACGATCCTGGGAATGGCATACATCTTCACCGGCATCACGGGCGAGAAGCAGCAGCGCGTCACGGAGCAGGTGATCGCGGCGATCGGCCACCAGCCCTGGATCGACGGCAAGGTGCTCGGCATCGCGGCCTACGCGATGACGACCATGACCAACCTGGCGGTGGGCTCCGTCCTCCTCACGGTGGCGTTCTGGGCGTTCTCGGGCGGCTCGGCCCCGTTTCCGCTGGCGGCCGTCCCGCTCGGCGCGTTCTTCCTCAGCGCGCTCTTCATGGCGCTCGCGCTGATCCTCTGGAACGCGTTCTTCGCGGCCATCGCGGCCATCGTGAACGACCCCAACACGTCCCAGAAGAGCTCGGCCATGTTCCTGCCGATCCTGCCGCTCGCCCTGGCCCTCGCGGTGCTCAAGGACCCGGACTCGCTGCTCTCGCGCGTGCTCGCCATTCTGCCGTTCACGAGCCCCTCGGCGCTGCCGGTTCGCTACGCGCTCTCGACGATCTCGTTCTTCGAGATCGTGGCCGCGGTCGTGCTGATGCTGGGGGCCATCTGGGCCTGTCGCCGGGCCGCCGGCCGGATCTTCGAGATCGGCATGCTGATGTACGGCAAGGAGCCCACCTGGAAGGAGATCGGGAAGTGGGTCCGCAGCGCTCCGCAGTCCTGACGGCCCCGGGGTTGACCGGAACCTTACGGTCACACGAACACACCCTTTCGATTGGACGCAACATAACCTTTCGATTGGACGCTACCTAACCTTGCGATTGGACGGGGTTGGCCTGTGCGCTGATGGGAGTCGACGCCGCGGCCCTGCTCGAGGATCGAGCCGTGTACGGCCGGCTGGCCGAGACGTTCGTCTTCCAGGAGCTACGTCGTCAAGCGAGCTGGCAGACCGAAGAGCTGCGCTTCCACCACTATCGAGACAAGGACGGCGCCGAGGTCGACATCGTCCTCGAACGTGGAGGCGGAAGGGTCGCCGGAATCGAGGTCAAGGCCTCGGCCACCGTCACGGCGTCGGACTTCCGTGGACTTCGTCTCCTCCGCGATGCCACAGGGAGCCGCTTTGTAGCGGGCATCGTTCTCTACGACGGGGAAACGGTGGCCGGTTTTGGCAATGGCCTGCACGCCGTCCCGATCCGTACGCTCTGGGAAACGACCTGAGTCGAGATCCTGATCGTCGTTCGGAACCAGCGCCCGCGTGAGGGCGCAAGTGTATCCGCGGAACCTCTCGCCCGGCCGTGCGTATCCCTACCCAACGGCAGACTTCGATTGGGTGGGGCATCGCCCCGGAGGCGCACATGGGCAAGCTCTTGAAGACTCTGATCCTCCTCATCGTCCTGGGCGGCGCGGCGACGGGCGTCTACGCGTTCAGCAAGAGCAGCGGCAAGGACAAAGGCGGGCTCAAGACGGTCGCCGCCGAGACCGGGGCGATCACCGAGAAGGCTCTGGCCGTGGGGCAGATCCAGCCTCGCCAGAAGTTCCAGGTGAAATCCAAAATTCCGGGCATCGTCAAGTACTGCCGCGCCGAGGTGGGCGACCGCGTGAAGGCCGGCGACGCGCTCTTCGAGATCATGCCGGACCCGACGCCCCTCGAGATCACCGACCTCGACCGCAAGGTGGAGTCGGCCCAGGCGCAGTTCGACCGGGCCAAGTCGGAATACGAGCGCATCCAGGAGCTGATCCGCCAGGGCATCTCCCCCAAGAGCGACGTGGACGTGAAGCGGGAGTCCTACGAGCTGGCCAAGATCGCCCTCCAGAAGGCCCAGCAGGACCGTGAGCTTTCCTCCAAGGGCCGCCTCGTGACGGGCTCGACGAACCTGGAGTCGATCATCCGGGCGCCCGCGGCCGGCACGCTTTTGACCCGCGCCGTCAACCCCGGCGACCCCGTCGTCCCGCTCACGTCGTTCCAGCCGGGCACCGAGCTCGCCTCGATTGCCGACATGAGCGACCTCATCTTCAAGGGCACGGTCGACGAGATCGACGTCGGCAAGCTCCAGGCCGGCCTCATCGCCCGCATCAAGGTGGGCGCCCTTCCCACCGACGTCGTCACCGGCAAGGTCTCCCGCATCGCCCCGCAGGCCCAGCAGAAGGACGGCGCGACTCTGTTCGACGTCGAGATCGAGCTGGACCCCACCGACAAGGTCCTCCGCGCCGGCTACAGCGCCAATGCCGACCTCATCATCCGCGAGAAGAAGGACGTCGTGACGATCCCCGAGCGCCTCGTGACGTTCGAGGACGGCGGCAAGAAAGCGTTCGTGGAGCTGCCCGGAGCGGACCCGAAGGCCGAGCCCAAGAAGGTGGAAGTGAAGCTCGGCATCTCCGACGGCATGAACGTCGAGGTGCTCGAGGGCCTCAAGTCCGGCGACAAGGTCGTCCAGCGGCCTCCCAAGCAGATCTCCTAGAGGCCGGGTTCGTGGATACGTTCAAGGACGTTCTCCGCCAGCTCCTCCGGGACGTGAGGTCCCAGAAGCTGCGGACGTTCCTCACGGTGTTCGGCATCGTGTGGGGCACCGTGGCGGTGACGCTGCTCCTCGCCTTCGGAACGGGCCTCAAGAAGCAGCTCATCAAGAAGACGGCCGGTCTCGGAGACCGCATCGTCATCGCCTGGCCGGGCCTCACGTCCATGCCCTGGGAAGGCCTCGGCAAGGGCCGCCGCATCCGCCTCAACGAGGACGACATCGAGGCCCTCCGAAAGGAGACCCCGAACCTCAAGGCGATCTCGAGCGAATACCAGACGTCCATGAAGCTCAACTACGGCACCAAGACGATCGCCATCGACGTCTCGGGCGTCTCGCCGGAGTTCTGCGACATGCGGAACCTGATCCCGGCCGAGGGCGGCCGCTTCCTGAACCCGCTCGACATGGACCGCCAGCGGCGCGTGCTCTTCCTCGGAAACGAGATGGCCAAGAGCGTCTTCGGGACGGAGAACGCTGTGGGAAAGACCGTCCTCCTCGGCGGCTCGCCGTTCCTCATCATCGGCACGCTCGAGCCCAAGGAGCAGGATTCGAGCTACAGCGGCCGCGACAACGAGAAGGGCTTCATTCCCGGCACCACGTTCCGCGCGCTCACGGGCCGCAAGTGGCTGAACAACATCGTGTTCCAGTCGCAGACGGCGCTCCTGAACGAGCAGGTGTCGGACTCGATCCTCAAGGGCCTCGCGCACCGCCGCAAGTTCTCGCCGGAAGACAAGGAAGCCCTCTCCCTGTGGGACACGAACGAGCAGTTCGCGTTCTTCGAGGTCTTCATGCTCGCGTTCACGGGCTTCCTGGGAATCATGGGCTGCCTCACGCTCGTGGTGGGCGGCATCGGCGTCTCGAACATCATGAACGTCGTCGTCGAGGAGCGCACCAAGGAGATCGGCGTGAAGATGGCGCTCGGTGCCAAGGCCCGCTACGTGCTTTCGGGAATCCTCCTCGAAACCCTGTGCGTCACCGCGATCGGCGGGCTCATCGGCTTCGCGGTCTCGCTCGGCATCTGCGCGGTCTTCCCCCAGTTCGGCCTCACCGAGTTCGTCGGGGAACCGAAGGTCTCCCCGGCCGTCGCCGCGATCACCATCGGCATCCTGGGCGTCATCGGCCTCATCGCGGGCTGGTTCCCCGCCCGGGAGGCCGCGAGCCTCGACCCCGTCGTGGCGATGAAGCTGTGAAGAAGGGACGACACGAATGCGCGATCTGAAGGTCGTCTTCCATCTCTTCGAGCAGTCCTCGCGACTGGCCAAGAAGCGAGCGTTCCTCACGATCGCCGCCATCGCGTGGGGCACCGTGGCGATCCTGCTGCTCCTGGCGTTCGGCGAAGGCCTCAAGCGTCAGCTCGACTCGAACCGCAAGGCCATGGGCGAGAACATCGCGGTCGTCTGGAGCGGCGAATCGTCCAAGCCCTACAAGGGCCTGCCCGTGGGAAGGGACATCAAGTTCCGCATCGAGGACATCGAGCTCCTGCGCGCGCGCATCCCCGAGGCCAATTTCGCGGGCGAGATCATCCAGTGGCGCACGAGCCTCGCGTACGGCACGAAAGCCGTGAACTCGCGCGTGAAGGGCGTCCATGTGGAATGGGGCGACATGCGCAAGCACTTCCCCGTGGAGGGCGGGCGCTGGCTCTCGGCGCTCGACGAGAAGGAGAAGCGGCGCGTCGTGTTCATGGGCGACGAGACGGCCAAGGACGTCTTCGGAACGACGGACCCCGTGGGCAAGCTGCTCCTCATCAACAACGCGCCCTTCACCGTGGTCGGCGTGATGCAGCGCAAGGTGCAGATGGGCGCGTACTCGGGCCCCGACAAGAACGCCGTCGTGATCCCCATCTCGACGTTCAAGGCCATGTTCGGGCGCGACCAGCTGAGCAACATCGTGGTGCAGTCGCCCAAGCCCGGCCAGATGAAGGGCATCCTGCGTCAGATGAACGAGGTCCTCGGCGGAAAGCTCGGCTTCGACCCCGAGGACGACCGCGCGCTGCCCACGTGGGACACCGTGAAGAGCGCGAAGACGAACATGAACTTCTCGATGGGCATCCAGATCTTCCTCGGAATCATCGGCGCCCTCACGCTCCTCATCGGCGGCGTCGGCGTCGCGAACATCATGTATGCCGTCGTCAAGGAGCGCACCAAGGAGATCGGCGTGAAGATGGCGCTCGGCGCCAAGGCCCGCTGGATCACGCTGCCGTTCGTGCTCGAAGGGCTCGTCTACACGTTCCTCGGCGGGGCCGCGGGCACGCTCATCGCGGTGCTGCTCGTGA
Organism: Acidobacteriota bacterium; assembly: GCA_016789625.1. GTDB lineage: Bacteria > Acidobacteriota > Thermoanaerobaculia > UBA5066 > UBA5066 > JAEUQS01. The sequence goes on from JAEUQS010000317.1 coordinate 6,107, forward strand.
CGGGCATGGGCTTCATCCCGTCGCAGGGGAACCGCGTGATGGAGTTCCTCGGCAAGCCCACCCTGTCGCCGCTCATCGGCCTCGCCACGGCCGGAATCCTGGGAGTCATCGGGCTTCTCGCGGGCTGGTTCCCGGCCCGCCGGGCGGCGTCGATCGATCCCGCCTCCACCCTGCGTTACGAGTGATTGAGGAGCAACCGATGCTGGCCCTCGCCGAGAACCAACCCGCACCCGCCAAGCTGGGCCCCCAGGCCGTTCCCGCGCCCTCGATCATCCGCATGGAAGAGGTGCGCAAGGTCTACGACACGGGCAAGGTGAAGCTCGAGGCGCTCAAGGGCGTGAACCTCGACGTCACGAAGGGCGAGTTCCTGGCCATCGTGGGGCCGTCGGGCTCGGGCAAGTCGACGCTCATGAACCTCATCGGCTGCCTCGACACGGCGACCTCGGGGCGCTACGTCCTGGGCGGCGACGACGTCTCACGCGTCACGCGCGACCAGCTCGCGGAGATTCGCAACCGGCGCGTGGGCTTCGTGTTCCAGAGCTTCAACCTCCTGCCGCACATCTCGGCGGCCGAGAACGTGGAGATGCCGCTCGTGTTCGGCGGAGTCCCGGTGAAGAAGCGGCGCGACCGGTCGCGCGAGCTGTTGGAACGCGTGGGGCTCGGGGATCGCATGGATCACAAGCCCACGGAGCTTTCCGGCGGCCAGATGCAGCGCGTCGCGATCGCGCGGGCGCTCGCGATGGAGCCCGACGTCGTCCTCGCCGACGAGCCCACCGGCAACCTCGACACGTCGGCCGGCGGCGACATCATGGCGCTCTTCCAGGAGCTCTGGCGAGGCGGCTCGACGCTCGTCGTCATCACGCACGACCCGTCCCTCGCCAAGCGCGCGGGGCGCGTCGTCGAGGTGCGCGACGGCCGCATCGTGAGCGACGAGCGCACGGAGAACCGTCCGGGCTGAGCCCGTCGAGGGCCGCGTAGACTGCCCTCACGAGATTCCCCGTTCACGACGAGTCACGCTGGGTCGCTGCACTCCGGATCGCCACGGCCGGCGTGTGGATCCTGTTCGGCTTCGTCTTCAAGGTTCTCGGGCTCCTGCCTCGTCATCGCGGGATCGTCGCGGCCATCGTTGGAGAGGAGCCGGCGGGACCGCTCACGGTCGTCATCGGCGTCTTCGAGACTGCGCTGGGTCTGTGGATCCTCAGCGGAATCCGTCCCCGGCTCTGCGCGGCCGCCCAGACGTTGGCGATCCTGGCGATGAACAGCCTCGAGCTGAGCCTGGCCAGGGAG
>JAEUQS010000325.1 GCA_016789625.1 Acidobacteriota bacterium
GAGGCCGAGGTCCGCGAGGTTCCCAGCCCGGCCACGCTCGTGCCGCTCGACGGCGGATTCGTCCAGGTGGGCGACACGTCGTACCGCGGCCGCCTCGTGCTCCGCGCGACGGGGCGCGGCACGCTCCACGTGATCAACGAGGTGAACCTCGAGGACTACCTCAAGGGTGTCGTGCCCGGTGAGATGGGGCCCCGCGTGTACGACGAGATCGAGGCGCTCAAGGCGCAGACCATCGCCGCGCGCTCCTATGCGATCCGGCGGCTCGGGAGCTGGGCGCGCGAGGGCTACGACCTCTGCGCGACGCCTCGCTGCCAGGTCTACTCCGGGGTCAACGTGGAGCAGCCGCTCTCGTCGCAGGCCGTGGATGCCACGGCCGGCGAGGTCCTCGTGTGGAACGGCACCGTGTGCGACACGCTCTTCACGTCGACGTGCGGCGGCCGCACCGAGTTCGCGAACGAGGTCTTTCCCGGGTATTCCCGCGAGGACTTTCCCTATCTCGCATCCGTCCGGTGCTTCGGTGAGGGGGCAGCCACCCTCTCTTCGACGCGCACCGTCGCGAAGGGCCCGCGGTCGCTTCTCGCGCTCCGCGGGGCGGCGTTCCTCGCTTTTCTCGAAGGAGATCTCGGCAAGGCCCGCAAGGCGCTTCGCGAAGGGCTCGGGCTCGAGCCCCTCGCGGGACCGAAGAGCCTCGCGCCCGAGAGCTTCTATCGCGATCTCGCGAAGGTGGGAGAGCTCTTCGAGCCGGAGATCCTCACCGAAGAGCTCGAGACCGCCATCGCGCCCGCCGCCTGGTCGAAGGAGGCGAAGGGCGCGTACGCCACGCTGTCGCGTTTCCAGCTCGGTTCCGGCGCGGCGCTCCCCACGGAGCGCGCGCTCACCGTCGAGGAGGCGGCAGGGCTCTACCTCGTGCTCCTGACGCGGCTCGGCGACGTCGAGGAGCTGGACGCGCGGTTCCTCTCGGCCGCGGACGGCAGGCTGGAGCTGAAGACCGCGGCCGGACGCGACTCCGTCGAGCTGCTGCCCGGAGCCGCGCTCTTTCGCGGCGGACCCGACACGTTCCAGCCCGAGGCCGCGCTCGACCTCGTGGCCGGGGATCGCGTGAAGCTCCTCGTTTCCAGGAGCGCCACGGCGCGCCGCGCGTTCGCCCTCGTCGGACCCGTCGCGGCCGCGCACGGGACCTACGAGCGGGCGTCGTCGTGGATCCACTGGACGCGGCGCTTCACGGGTGAGGAGCTGGCCGCGAAGCTGAACGAACGCGACAGCTCCCGCTCGTACGAGCGCGTGAAGAAGGTCGAGGTCCTTTCGCGCGGCGTCTCGGGTCGCGCCACGAAGGTGCGCGTCGAGACCGACAAGGACACGCTGATGCTCTCGGGTCTCGAGATCCGCTTCGCGCTGGGGGTTCCGGAGTCGCTGTTCCGGGTCGTTTCGGGCAAGCGCGAGGGGATCCCCGGTCCTGCCGGACCGCCGGGGAGCCCGCTCTTCACGTTCTACGGTCGCGGCTGGGGCCACGGCATCGGCCTCTGCCAGAACGGCGCCTTCGGCATGGCCCTCGCGGGGAAGACCTACCGGGAGATCGTCGAGCATTACTATCCGGGAGCGTCGGTGGGGCCCGTTCCCGCACCGGATTAAGATGGACGGCTGCGCCCCGAGCGATGGACGGCGCGGCGATTGCTACAACGACATCTGAGGAGCACCCATGTCTGCCGTTCTGGATCCGCCCACCACGACCCCGCTTCCGTCCGCGACGGAAGGCTTCGGCTTCACCCTCACCGAGGAGCAGAAGGCCATCCAGAAGATGGTGCGCGAGTTCGCCGAGAGCGAGATCCGCCCCCACGTGATGAAGTGGGACGAGGCCCAGGAGTTCCCGCGCGAGGTGATGTCGAAGCTCGGCGAGCTGGGAATGCTCGGCGTGCTGTTCCCCGAGGAGTACGGCGGCTCGAACCTCTCGTACATCGACTACGTGAACATCGTCGACGAGCTCTCGCGCGTCGACGGCTCCGTGGGCATCTCGGTGGCCGCGCACAACAGCCTCTGCACGAACCACCTCTACCAGTTCGGCAACGAGGAGCAGCGGCGGAAGTGGGTCACGCCGCTCGCGCAGGGAAAGCTGCTCGGCGCGTGGGGTCTCACCGAGGCCGGGGCGGGAAGCGATGCGAAAGGGACGCGCACGATCGCGGTGAAGGACGGCAACCACTACGTCCTCAACGGCTCGAAGAACTTCATCACGCACGGATCCGTGGGCGACGTCGCGGTGCTCATGGCCGTCACCGACAAGACGGCCGGCACGTACGGCATCTCGGCGTTCATCGTGGATCTCCACCAGCCCGGCATCCGCTCGGGGAAGAAGGAGAACAAGCTCGGCCTCCGCGCTTCCGACACGGCGACCCTGGTGATGGAGGACTGCCGCATCCCGAAGGAGAACCTCCTGGGCGACGAGGGCCAGGGCTTCATCCAGTCGATGAAGGTGCTGGACGGCGGGCGCATCTCCATCGCCGCGCTCGGCCTCGGCATGGCACAGGGCGCATTCGAGTGCGCGCTCGCTTACTCGAAGCAGCGCGAGCAGTTCGGAAAGCCCATCTCGGAGTTCCAGTCGATCCAGAACTACCTCGCCGACATGGCGACGGAGATCGACGCCGCGCGGCTTCTCACGTATCGCGCCGCGTGGATGAAGGACCGCGGGCTGCCCACGACGAAGGAGTCCGCGATGGCCAAGCTCTACTCGTCGGAGGTCGCCGTGAGGGTCGCGAACCTCGCGGTCCAGATCCACGGCGGCTACGGCTTCACGAAGGACTTTCCGGCCGAGAAGTTCTATCGCGACGTCAAGCTCTGCACCATCGGCGAGGGGACGTCCGAGATCCAGCGCCTCGTCATCGCCCGCCAGCTCCTCCGCGCATGAAGAGGCTCGCGCTCGCTTCCCTGCTGGCGGCGCTCGCCGCCGTCGCCACTCCGGTCTCCCTCTCCGCCGAGGGACTGACTCTCAAGGTGCGGACCTCCGAAGGCTGGCAGCCCGAGGTGAAGAGCAAGACCTCGATGGCGTCGACGCTCCCCGTCTCGCAGGACGAGCCGATCGAGCAGATCGTCATCTCGTGCAAGGACGTCCCGCTGAAGTACCAGGTCTTCGTCGCGGGAGAGGGCTGGCAGGGCGCGCGGAAGAGCGGCGAGGTGGCCGGGACCGAAGGCAAACGCATCGAAGCGCTGCGCATCAGCGCGGAACGCGGCGATGTGATGTACCGCGTCGTCCCCGTGATGGGGAGCTTCTCGAAGTGGGTCAAGAACGGCGCGGACTCGGGCCGGCCGGGCTCGGATCTGCCGCTCGCCGCCATCGAGGTGGAGGTGAGGGACTACGTCGCGGCCAGCAAGCTGCTCGAGTACCGCGCCTACATCAAGGGCTCCGGGTTCACGCCGTGGACGAAGGCGGGAGTGCGCATCGACTCCGGCGACGCCGGGATCACGGCCATCGAGGTTCGGGGCTGGAGCGACATCCGCTACGAGGTCTCGACCACGCGGCGCGGCTGGCAGAAGACCGCGCTCGTGGGCCGGACCGCGGGCGAAGCGGAATCCGGTGAACCCATCGAAGCGCTCCGGATCTTCGGAGGGACGTACCCGATATTCTGCTGGGCGACCATGGCTCCCGGAGAGTGGGGGCTCGCCGCCCACGACGGCAAGGACTGCGGATCCGCGGGGCGGGGCCTCGTCCTCCGGGGATTCGCGCTGAGCCTCTCGTCCGAGCTGTAGCGGCGACACGTCCGGATCCGCGGCGTAAGATTCCTCGCTGGAGGCTTCCGTGGTCCTGACCCCCGGTCGTTTTGCACGGCCCGAGCGCGGAGGAATCCGGCTCTGGCTGCCGCATAGCGAAGTGGCTCGGCGCTACGCCGTGGACGGCGTGCTGGGCTCGTCGGGGTCCTCGGCCGCATACGAGGTCACAGAGATCGCGACGGGGCGCCCGGCGGTTCTCAAGATCCTGCGGCCCGAGGGACGCAGCGCCGCCGTCCTCGACAGGCTGGCCCGCCGGCTCCTCGCGGTGCGCGACGTGGAGAGCGAGAACGTCCTCCGGGTCTTCGAGGTCGAGCGGGCGGGGGAGGCCCTCTGCATCGTGGCCGAGCGGGCCGACGGCGAGCCGCTCTCACGCATCGTGGCGCGCGGGGCTCTGCCTCACGCCGCGGCGACGGCGCTCTTCGAAGGCATCCTCCAGGGGCTCTCGGCGCTCCACGGCGCGGGCCTCGTCCACGGCGATCTCTCGCCCGGAAACGTCCTCGTGATCCCGGAGGGCTCCGTGAAGCTCGCGGACGCGGGGGTGCCCTCTCCCTGGGAGCGCATGCCCGCGGGCAGCGAAACGCAGTACCTCTCACCCGAGGCCGCGCTGTTCCGGCCTCTCGACGCGCGCAGCGATCTCTACTCGGCCGGCGTGCTGCTTTTCGAGATGCTCACCGGGCACACGCCGTTCGACGAAGCCTCGTCCCTGGGCAGCGTGGTGGCCCGGGTCACGGCCGAGTCGCCCGACGTGCGCGCCCTCGCTCCCGAGGTGCCGGCCTGGCTCGCGAGCGTCACGTCGCGGCTGCTGCAGAAGGAGCCCTCGGAGCGCTATGCCTCGGCCGAGGACGTGCTCGAGGACGTTCGCGCGAGACGGGGTCCCGCGCCCCGGAGGGTGGCCCGGAGGCGGCCCAGGCCGCTGAGGTTCGCGCTCGCCGCGGTCCTCGCCTTTGCGGCCTGGGATCTCATCGAGTTGCGCCGGCCCGGTCTCTCCGAGCTGCAGCCGAGCTCCGCCGGCGGGACGCAGGCCGTCGCGGCGTCGGGCGAGGTGCTGGTCCACAAGCCCGATCTGCTGTCTCCGGCGCACGCGACGGCCGTCTCCCTGGAGGGCTTCCCCGAGCCGCTCCTAGCCGCGGTCCTCCTCGGCGGCCGCCCGGATGCCGACGCGGCCCGGCTCACGCTCTCGTTCCTCGATTCCCGAACGGGCGCTCTCGTGAGACGCGCCTCGCTGCCGCCCCTGCCTTCGATGAAGACGGCCCCCGAGGTGACGATCTCCCGCGTCGTCGCGACGGACGTCGACGGCGACGGCGCGAGCGAGATCCTCGTGGTCTATGCCGCGCAGCCGGGGTGGCCCGCCGACGCGGTGCTGTTCGATCCGCTCCGCGACCGCGGCACCGTGGTCTTCTCGGCGATCTCTCCCATCTCGTTCCTGGGAGAGGCCGATCTCGAGGAGGACGGGCTCTCGGAGCTGATCTTCACCGGGCCCAACCCGCGATTCGGCCTCGAAGGGGTCGCGGCCGTGAAGGTCCCGCGCACCGTGTACCCCGGCCGCTCGGCCTGGGCCATGACCCCGGGACTGCCGGGCCGGGGAGCCTCGCCGGGGCTCCTCTGGTACGCCCTGGTGCCTCCGTGGATCCAGCGTTCCCAGGCGCTCGCGCCCCGCTATCTCCTCGCGGCCGAAGAGCGGGCGCTCGCCATTCAGCTCGCGCCGGGCAAGCGGGTCCTTCTCGACTTCGCGGGGTTCTTCCGCATGGATCGCGGTTCGCTCACGGGCCGGGCCCGGCTGGCCTCCCGGGAGCGGTCATACGCAGCCCTCGATCAGGTGTTCGCCTGCCTCGACGAAGGGGAGAATCGGACGGCCGTCTCGGCTCTCGGGCGGGCGCGGAACGAGGCGCAGGAGGCCGGCGACCGTGCGCTCCTCGGATACGTGGACGCCCTGCAGCGGCCGCTGGATGCGCTGAAGTGATCTGAAATGACTCCTCACCCCTTGACGCGCTTGAGGTCCTTCGCGAGCGCTTCGTTCTTCGGCGCGAGCTTCTGCGCCTCGGTGAGCGCGGCCAGGGCCTGAGGCTTCCGGCCGAGCTTCTCGAGCAGCAGGCCCCGCGTCCAGTGCAGCGCCGTGAGAGAAGGGGGATCGGGCGCGGCCACGACGCCCGAGGACGTGGCAGGCACCGCGAGCGCTTTGTCGAGCGCCTCGAGGCCCTTCTCCAGCTCCCGGCCGCTCGAGAGCGCGACGCGGCCGAGGACGTACTTCGGCCACGGGCTCTCGGGCAGCTTTCCCGAGGCCTCGCGCACCAGCGTGAACGCGTCGTCGTACTTCTTCTGCTCGATGAGCACCATGCCGAGCGGCTGGAAGCCGCGCACGGCGTCCATCTCGTAGGCCTTGCGGTACTCCTTCTCGGCGAGCGGAAGGTCTTTCTCCATGCGCGCGATCATCCCGCTCGCGAGGTGCCCGCGACCGGCGTCCAGCTTCGCGATCTCGGCGGCCTGCTGCTTCGCCTTCTCCTTGTCGCCTCCGGCGATGCCCGGAGCCAGCATGTGGAAACGGATGAGGTCCATGCGGACGCCGATGTTCGTGGGCTCGAGAAGGGCAGCTCTTTCCCAGGCATCCCGGCATTTCTTACCCCAGGAGATCTTGGTGAAGATCGAGGCTTCGAGCGCCTTCGAGCCGTAGGAGCGACCCATCCAGTGGAAGACCTCGGCGCTCGAGGGGGCGAGCTTCACGGCTTTCTCGCCGGCCGCAACGGCCGCGTCGACGTCTCCACCCTCCAGGGCCTTCTTCATCGTCGTGAAAGCGGCCGATGCCTCGGGAGTCAGGTTTTCGGCGCGAGCCGCCCCGAACGCGACGAGAAGGGTGAGGGCGAATGCCCCTCTGAACGAACGACGCATGGTTCCTCCGGCATGCCAGATACGCATGTGCGCCGGGAGTGTTCAAACCCCGTGCCGCGATCTGGCGTCCTCTCCGCGGGACGGGATAATCCCCCCGACGATCATGCCGGAGCTCAAGCTCGGTCCCTACCGGATCCTCGACGAGATCGGCTCGGGAGGCATGGGCGTCGTCTACCGAGCTTACGACGAGCGCCTCGAGCGCGAGGTCGCGCTCAAGGTCGTGCCGCTCGACGGACACGCGGCCCGGCGCGATCGCGCGCGGCTCTTCGAGGAGGCCCGCGCGGCCTCGTCTCTCGCGCACCCGGGCATCGTGTCGATCTTCGACGTGGGGGAGGCCCTCACGGCGATCGGGTCGACGGAGGGTGCCGCCGAGGAGCGGCTCGTGGGCTGGATCGCCATGGAACGGGTCGTGGGCCGCACGCTCGAAGCGGTGTTCCAGGACGGAAGGCTTCCGCTGCCGCGTCTCCTCGCGCTCCTCACGCCCGTCGCCGACGCGCTCGCCCGCGCTCACGCTTCGGGCCTCGTGCACCGCGACGTGAAGCCCGCGAACGTCATGGTCACGGCGGACGGCTTTCCGAAGGTGCTGGACTTCGGCCTCGCCCAGCGGGAGGTCGTCTCCGGCGTGGACCGCACGCTCGTGAAGACGCGCGAGGGCATGGTCGTGGGGACCGCCGCCTACATGAGCCCCGAGCAGGCGAGCGGTCAGACCGTGGACTTCCGGAGCGACCAGTTCTCGTTCGGGGCCGTGCTGTTCGAGGGGCTCACGGGCCAGCGTCCGTTCACGGGGCGCAACGACGTGGACGTGATGCACGCGATCCTCCACTCGGATCCGCCTCCGGCGCGCCTCCTCGCGCCCGGCACCCCGGACTCGGTCTGCTGGATCCTCGAGAAGTGCCTGGCCAAGGAGCCGCGCGACCGCTACCAGTCGACTCTGGACCTCGTCATCGATCTGAAGCGCGCGGGGGAGCAGCTCTCGCGCTCGCGCCCCACGCTCGTCTCGGTTTCCGCGTCGCGGCCTCCGCGCAGGGTGCGCCTCTCGCGGGCCGCCCTCGTGGCCGCGCTGCTCCTCGTGTGCGGACTTCTCGCCGGCCGCTTCCTGCGTCCCGCTCCGGCCGGCCTTCCCTCTCCGCGCATCACGGCGGTGGCCGGCTCGACCGGGGCCGACTGGGCCGAGGGCGTGCCCTCGCCCGCGGGGCGGGCCGTGGCGCTCACGAGCAACCTGGCCGGCAGCTACGACATCTGGGTGGTGGCGGACGGCGGGGATCCCGTGCGGCGCACGGACGCGCCCGAGGACGAGACCGAGCCCTGCTTCTCGCCCGACGGCGCGACGATCGTCTACACGAAGGAGGCGGCCGAGGGTGACGAGCTGTGGGCGGTGCCCGCGGTGGGCGGCGCGCCCCGCAGATTGCTCCCGGGCGCGGGCGGCGCGGCCTTCACGCCCGACGGCCGGAGGCTCGTGTACGTGAAGGCCGAAAAGCGCTCCAGCTCTCGCAGCGCGCTCTTCGTGGCGAACGCCGACGGCACCGGCCCGCGCCTCCTGGCCGAGAAGAAGGGTTTCCGGCTCGCCTCGCCGCGCGTCTCGCCCGACGGCCTCACGGTGGCGTTCGTCGCCACCCGCCTCGTGCAGAGCGAGGTGAACGTGTGGACGGTGCCCCTCGCGGGCGGCGAGCCCGTGCAGCTCACGCACGAGAAGAACCCGTACGCGCACGGGCTCGGCACGAACGGCTGCGACTTCACGCCCGACGGCCGCTCCGTCGTGTACACCTCGGCGCGCAAGGGCACGCGCAATCTCTGGTCGGTGCCGCTGAAAGGGAGCGGGGAGCCGCGGCGGGTCACGGCCGGCGCGGGGCCCGACGTGTATCCGCGCCTCGCGGCCGACGGCTCGATGCTCTTCGAGGTGCACCGCGAACGCTGGTCCATCTGGGGCGTGGCGCTCGGGCCCGATCTCACGACCCGGGACGCGCCCCATCTCCTCACGCGGGACGGCGGCGCGTGGGGCCCCGCGCTCTCGCCCGACGGTACGAAGCTCGCCTACTGCACGTTTCCGCACGAGGAGGTGCGGCACGTGTACGTCGAGGACCTCGCGACGAAGGAGCGCATCCGCATCTCGAGCGCGGGGCCGCGCAACGCGAATCCCACGTTCAGCCCCGACGGAAGGACGATCATCTGGTACGGCGATTCCGCGGGGAGCTACGACCTCTGGAGCGCGCCGGCACTGGGAGGTCCTCCCAAGCGGCTCACGGCGCTGCCCGGAGCCGAGATACGGCCCTACTTCTTCGACGACGGACGTCGCGTCGCGTTCGCCCGCATCGAGGAAGGCAAGGGCGTGCGCGTGGGCGTGCTCGATCTGGACACGAAAGAGAGCCTCCTCGTGACGCCCGAGGGCTTCGGGGAGCCGCGGCCCCTGCCCGGCGGGAGCGCCCTCGTCTGCTCGGGGGATCGCGAGGGAGGCCCCACTCAGGGGATCTGGCTCGTGCCCCCGGATGGCTCATCGCCCCCGCGGAGAATCGCGCCACGAGGCTACAGGCCGTTTCCCTCGGGTGATGGAAAGTGGATCCTCTTTCTCGAGAACGAAGACGGGCTCTGCCTCGTGAAGGCGATCCCCGTTTCGGGGGGCGAGGCCCGTGTCGTGTACCGGATTCCCGCGACGCGGAATTTTCTCCAGGCGGATCTTTCCCTCGACGGGCGCCTCCTCGCCTATAACGTCATCGACGCCGAGAGCACCGTGTGGAGGTGGGAGCCCTGAAAGAGAACGTGAGGAGCTCCTCGCGCGGACCGCTCCTCGGCTGGCTCTTCGTCTTCCTTCTCTTCGTGGCGTTCCTGGTGGGCCTTGCGCGCCGCCGGGGCCTCGAAGCGGGCGGGCAGCCGGTCATCCGCATGCTGTTCGTGCCCAGCGTCGAGCAGGGCACGCTCGCGACGCGGGGCAACGAGCTGGCGGCCTTCCTCGCGAAGGACGCGGGGCTCGTCGTGAAGGCGCAGGTGCCCACGAGCTACGCCGCCGTGATCCAGGCGCTGGGCGCCGAGCAGGCCGACATCGCCTGGGTCCCCGCGTTCGCGTACGTCATCGCCCACGCGCGTTACGGCGCCGAGGCGAAGCTCCAGGTGATTCGCGAGGTGGAGCGCTACGCCGTCGTCGTGACGCGCACGGGCGAGGGCGAGCCCGACGCGCTGCGCAAGCTCGCGGGGCAGCCGGTGGCGATTTCCAGGGTGCTCCTGCCGGACCTCCGCAAGAGCATCGTCGCCGAGCTGAACCGCTGGGCGCCCGGCTGGAGGGAAGTCCCCGTGGAGAGCGACAAGGACGGCGTCGCGCGCCTCCTCGACGAGCCCACGTCGGTGACTGCCGCCGTCTCCGCGCACGTCTTCTCGGGGCCCTACGATTTCGTGGGCGACGGCCGCAAGCAGCTCGCCGGCGAGCGCTTCGGCACGCTCGAGGCGACGCGGCAGATCTTCAAGACGGACGCGCCCGTCAAGGACCGCGTCGCCGCGTACTACGGCGGCATCTACACGCGGGTCGATTCCGGTGTCACGTCCCTCGCCGCTCTGGACGGCAAGACGTTCTCGTTCTCCGATCCCACGTCGACCTCGGGCTACATCTTTCCGCTCGCGCTCCTCCAGAAGCGCGGCATCAAGCCCTCGCAGATTTTGTTCGCGGGCGGCCATCCCAACTCCGTCCAGGCCGTGGAGGACGGCAAGGTCGCGGCCGGCGCGGCGTTCTACTCGCCTCCGGGAAAGGTGAACGAGGTGGAGCGCACGTTCGTGGCCGACGCGCGGCACATCCTCATGAAGCGCCTGCCCGAGGAGGAGCGCCTCGCGTACCTCGATAAGGTGCGCGTCCTCGCCATCACCGATCCCGTTCCCAACGACGTGTGCTGCGTGAGACCCGGCTTCCCGAAGGCCGTGTGGGAGAGGTTCGAGGCCTCGCTGCAGCGCTTCATCGCGACGCCCGAGGGGCTGCGCGCCTATCTCGACCTCGTCGCGGCCGTGGCCGCAAAGCCGTGCGAGGACTCCGTGTTCGACGGGTTCCGCGCCACGCTCAAGACGACCGGAGTCGACGTGCAGAAGGTCCTCGAGGCCGAGGAAGAGAAGATCCGCAAGAAGCGCGAGAAGGCGGAAGCCGAAAAGAAGGCGCCTCCGGCCAAGGACGCGTCCAAGTGACCGGGACGATCGCCGTTCGCGTCTCGAACGTCTCGAAGGTCTATCCCAACGGCGTGAAAGCGCTGGATCGCGTGTCGCTCGAGGTCGCCGAAGGAGAGTTCCTCGCGGTGCTCGGCCTTTCGGGCTCGGGGAAGTCCACGCTGCTCCGCTCGATCAACCGCCTCGTGGATCCCTCGGAAGGCACGATCGAGCTCTTCGGAAGAGACGTCACCAGGGCCGAGGGCAAGGCCCTCCGCGCGCTCCGCGGCGAGGCCGCGATGATCTTCCAGCAGTTCAACCTCGTGAAGCGGCACAGCGTGCTCACGAACGTCCTCACGGGAGCGCTCGGACGCGTGGGCGGGCTCCGGAGCCTGCTCATGAGCTTCCCCGACGACGAGGTCGCGTACGCGCGGGCGTGCCTGAAACGCGTGGGCCTCGACGATCGGGCCTCGAGCCGGGCCGACGCGCTCTCGGGCGGGCAGCAGCAGCGGGTCGCGATCGCGCGGGCGCTCATGCAGAAGCCGCGCGTCGTCCTCGCCGACGAGCCGGTCGCCTCCCTCGATCCGGCGCTCCGGCACTCGGTGATGCGCCACATCGAGGCGCTCAACCGCGACGAGGGCCTCACGGTGCTCTGCTCGCTCCACGACCTCGATCTCGTGACGCGCTATGCGACCCGCGTGGTCGCGCTTCGCGAGGGCAAGGTCGTCCACGAGGGGCCGCCGTCGGCGTTCACCAAGGCCCTGCTGCACGACATCTACGGCCAGGACGCGCACTTCGACCATGAAGAGGTGCTTGCGTGAGGGCGGCGACGTGAAGCCGGTGGCGCGCCTCACCCAGCGGCTCACAGCGCGGGGCACCGCCCTTCTCGTCGACGCGCTCCTCGTGGCGTCGGTGCTCCTCATGGCGCAGTTCCTCTGGCTCTGCCTCTTCGTGCCCGTGGCCGGCACGCCGCTCCCCTCGGCGCGCGACGTGCTCGAGAGGCTCTCGTACGGCGCGCTCTCCGGCGTGGCCGTTCTCCTCGCCGCCGCCTGGCAGCTCTGGGACCGTTCCCCCGGCACGGCTTTCGCGGCTCCCCGCGGTCATTCGGCCCCCGGCAAGCCCTGGGACGAGACGTTCTCGGGCTTCTTCCTGCTCATCTTCGTGGAGCTCACGTTCTTCACGGGCTGGCTCGTCACCGAGGTCGACCTCCACCAGCTCTTCACCAACTTCCACAAGGCCGAGGGCATCCTGCGCGGCCTGCTGCACCCCTCGGGCGCCGTGCTCTTCGAGGGGCTGATCCTCCTTCTCCAGACCATCTACCTCGCGTTCATGGCCACGGCGTTCGCGATCCCCATCGCGTTCGTGATGTCGTTCATGGCCGCCCGGAACCTCACGCGCAAGACGGCGAAGGCCCGCTTCCTCTACGTCTTCGTGCGCTCGGTGATGAACTTCGCGCGCGCGGTGGAGCCCCTCGTGTGGGCGCTCGTCTTCATCTCGTGGGTCGGAATCGGGCCCTTCGCCGGAGTCCTCGCGCTCTTCATCCACTCGGTGGCCTCGCTCGTGAAGCTCTACTCCGAGCAGATCGAGAGCATCGACCCGGGCCCGATGGAGGCCATCACCGGAACCGGCGCGTCGCTCCTCGCCGTGCTGCGCTACGGAATCGTTCCGCAGATCGTCCCGCCGTTCCTGAGCTACACGATCTACCGCTGGGACATCAACGTGCGCATGTCCACGATCATCGGCTTCGTGGGCGGTGGCGGCATCGGCTACATCCTGAAGCCCCGCGTCGACCTGGGCGAGTGGGGCGAGGTGGGCACCCTCGTGCTCCTCATCGCGGTCACGGTGTGGGCCCTCGACGTGATCTCGGCGCGCGTGAGGGAGCGGATCGTCTGATTCAAACGCCTCATGGCCGCTTCCCGCGGGATGCGTAGCCTTGGGGTGTGGATGAGTGAGGCCCGCAGGCTCCTCGTCGTCGAAGACGATCCTCAGCTCAGCGGCTTTCTCGTGAAAGGCCTCCGTGAGGAGCGCTTCGCCGTCGACCTGGCCGAGGACGGCGAGGCCGCCACGGAAAAGGGGCTCGCCGGCGGGTACGACGCGATCCTGCTCGACCACATCCTCTCGAAGAAGGACGGGTTCGACGTCTGCCGGGAGCTGCGGGACGGAGGCGTCGACGCGCCGATCCTCATGCTCACCGCGCGTGACGAGGACCCCCGCGGGCCGGGGCCGCGCCGCGGAGCCGACGACTACCTGGCCAAGCCGTTCTCGTTCGAGGAGCTCCTTCCCCGCCTCCGCGCGTTGCTGGAGTGCGGGTCCGGCCGGGCCGGGGCGGCCCGCGGCCCCGGCGCGACCGACCCCCTCGGTCTGCCCGCTCTGCGGGAGACTCTCAACGCTTCCGAGTACCGCCTCCTGGAGGCCTTCGTGAGGCGCCCCGGGGAGATCCTCACGAGCGAAGAGCTCGGCCGGAGCGTGTGGGGACGGGTCTACGACCCGGATTCGAACGCCGTCAGCGTCACGGTCGTGAGGCTCCGCGCGAAGCTCGAGGCGGCGGGCAGCCGCGCGCTGCCGAGGACGGTGCCCGGGTTGGGCTACGTGCTCAAGGAGCCGGCCCCGTGAAGCGCCCGGCGCTGTCCTTCCGGGCGCGCCTCACGCTCGAATGGACGATCGCGTTCGGCGCGCTCCTCGCGCTCGCGTGCCTCGCGATGTACCAGGTGGCCCGGGCCAAGGCGTATCGCGAGGTGGACGCGCTGGTCCGGACGCTCGCCGCCACGGAGGCCGGAGCGCTCGAGCTGGATGGAGGAGCCGTGCGCCTCCATCCGTTCGCCGAGGGCGCGCTCGTGGGCGGAGAGCACGCCGCGAAGGTCGTTCAGGTCCTCGCGCAGAACCGCGCGGTGGTGGCGCAGTCGCCGTGGCTCGGCGCGCCCGTGCCGCTGCTCGGCCCCGACGCGCACCGGCGCGCGCTGCTGGGCGAGACCCCGCTGCTCACGCTCGTCGCGGGCGGCCGCATCGCCCGCGTGACGGCTCTCCTCGTCTCGCGAGACGGGGTCCGCTGGGTGCTCGTGGCCGGGTTCACCACCGCCCGGGTCGAAGAGAGCCTCGCCGGTTTCGCGTTGCTGTTCGTGCTCGTGTGGCTGGCGGGGCTCGTGGTGACGGGCGGGCTCGGGTTCCTTCTCGCGTCGCGGGCACTGGCCCCGATCGGCGACATCACGGCCCGCGCGCGGACGATCGCCAGCGGAGACATCGCCGTCCGCCTTCCCGTCTTCCATCCGGGCGACGAGATCGGCCGCATGACGATCCTCCTCAACGAGATGCTGGATCGCCTGCACGTGATGCTCGAGGCGAGCGTCCGCTTCGCCGCCGACGCCGCGCACGAGCTGCGCAGCCCGCTCACGGCGATGCAGGGGGAGATCGACGTCGCGCTCAAGCGCGAACGCTCGCCCGCCGAGTACCACGAGACGCTCGAGACGCTGCGCGACCGGGCCGCCGAGATGCGTCACGTGATCGAGGACCTGCTGCTCCTCTCCCGCGCGGAGGAGCATCGCCTGCCGGCCGTGGTTTCCGAGGTGCCTCTCGGCAAGCTCCTCGCCGAGTCGTTCGAGCGGGCGGCCCCGCTCGCCGCGAGGCGCCGCGTGACGCTCGATTCGAGCCGGGTGCCCGAGCTCTACGTCTACGCGGACCCGCGCCTCTTCGGGCGGGTCCTCGACAACGTGCTGCGCAACGCGATCCTCTACAACCGGGACGGCGGAAGCGTGACGTTCGAGGCGGCGTGGGAGCGGATCCGTGGCGAGGGGCCGGCTCCCGGATTCGTCCGGATCGACGTGCGCGACACCGGGGTGGGCATCTCCGAGGCGGAGCGCGAGAAGGTCTTCGAGCGCTTCTACCGGGCCGACCCCTCGCGCTCGCGGCGCACGGGCGGCACGGGCCTCGGCCTGCCCATCTGCCGCGAGATCCTGCGGCTCCTCAAGGGCGAGATCCGCATCCTGGAATCGAGCCCCAAGGGCACCACGTTCGAGATCCGGGTTCCGGGCGCGCGCTTCGCCGTCGCCTGACCGGGAACTCTTTCCGGCCGGAAACGTTCCTCCCAGACAGGAGGCTCCATGCTCGCCGTTCTTCTCGCGCTCGCTCTCCAGGCCCAGCCCGTCTCCGACTCTCAGGCTCTCCTCGCGCTCCACGCCAAGGTGATGAAGGCGCACGTCGAAAGCGATATCGGGATCCTCCTCGAGGACGAGGCGGCCGAATATGTGGTCGCGAACCGGGGCGAGATCACCCGCCCCACGATCGCGGAGCGGCGCGAAAGGCTGGGGCCTTACCTCGCTCGGACGCGCTTCTCCGAATACCGGGATGCGGTTCCGCCCATCGTGGAGGTCTCGCCCGACGGAAAGCTCGGCTGGGTGATCGTGAAGATGACGGCGAAGGGCGTGCAGACGGGCGCGGACGGCGCGAAGGAAGACCTCGCGTTCACGAGCGCCTGGATCGAGCTCTACAGGAAGGTGAACGGGGTCTGGAAGCGCACGGGAAACGTCTCGAACTTCAAACCCTGAGCTGAGACCCCGGCCGTGCGGGCGTCCGCACGGCCGGGCAATCGAGAAACCCCCAGGTTCAAGTACCGTTACTGCGGAACGATGGCCTTCGGATCGTTGGTGCCGTTGTCGATCACGTAGGCGTTCGCGGCGAACGCCCCTCCCTCGGTGGGCGTCACGAGGAGGAGCCGCACGCCCGAGACGTCCTGCGTGACGCCCAGGTCGCGCACGATGCGGTTCCTCTGCGTCATCTCGTAAGGCCGCAGCGTGTAGCGCCGCG
>JAEUQS010000327.1 GCA_016789625.1 Acidobacteriota bacterium
GATCCGTGGCCCGGGCGACGCGGGCGCCGAGACGCTCGATCTCGTCCACGTCGTCGCCCAGGGACCGCCGCTCGAGCTCCAGAACCGCCTGGAGCGCGTCGAGCCCGGCATCCCGCAGCGGCGGAGCGGCGCGCGCGGTCCCGCCGAACAGGGACGCGGCAAGGAGAAACGAAGCCACGATTTTCAGATGTCGCGCCACGAACCCACTATACGGATCCCACCCGGCGAATGTCAGCGAGCAGATTGCCCCTTGACTTCACCAAAGCAATGCCGACGGCTGAAGCGGCTCTCCTGGTGGGGGGCCTGGGGGGATCGAGAAACCCCCAGGATCAAAAAAGCGAGCGGAGCGGAAGGTCTGTAAGCCCATAACTGGGTTTCCCGCTCAGCTGCCGACGGCAGAAAAAGGCGAGCGAAGCGAGCGGAGCGGAAGGGCCAGGGAAACCCATAACTGGGTTTCCCGGTAAGACTCAGTGGTCCTTGGGACCGCTGGGTCGCTTACGCGCCATGGAACGCTCGAGGGCCTTTTCGACCTCGCGCTCGACCTCGGGCTCGGAAAGCCCGTTCACCTGGGCGATCTCGGAGACGATCAGGTAGCGGGCGCGCTCGTACATCTTCTTCTCCCGGAAGGAGAGCGCCTTCTGCTTCTGAACCCAGCTGAGGTTCTTCAGCACGTCGGCGATGTCCGTGAGCCGGCCGGAGCGCATCTTGTCGAGGTTCTGCTTGTAGCGGCCCTTCCAGTCCGAGCTGCCGACGATGACGACGACGTCTTCCAGCACCCGGAAGACGCCCCCGACCTCCTGCCGCCGCGTGAGGGGCCGGAGGCCGATGCGATCGGAATTGCCAACGGGCACCATGACCCGCGAGTTGTTTCCGATCAGCCTCACCTGATAGCAGGGATTCGTCGAGCCCTCGGCGAGAGACTCCTGAATGGTCTCGATCACACCGACGCCGTGGTTCGGGTAGACGATCTTGTCACCGACTTTGAAAGCCACGGAATCCTCCTCGGGCTGGGCCGACTAGGTTACCCCGGCGTGACGTGACGGTCAACGACGAGGCCATGAGAAAACCCTGCGTCACGAGGTTGAATCGAGGATGGAGAGGTCTGCCCGGTGGGGGCCTTGGGGGATCGAAAAACTGTGGGGGGCCTGGGGGGATCGAGAAACCCCCAGGATCAAAACTCAGCGCGCCGGAGGCGTTTCTCGGCCCGGAGGGCTGAACAACTCTAGTGCCGAAGGCGGGACTCGAACCCGCACGCTCCTTGCGGAACTGAAGATTTTGAGTCTCCCGCGTCTGCCATTCCGCCACTCCGGCCCTCGTGCAGGATGCCACAGGTCGGCTCCCGCCTCCGTTCGCCTATTCCCACTCCACCCGAAACGCTGCGTGGGCATGCGCGGCGAGAGATCCCGTGATCACCCCCAGCAGGTTCCAGAAGAGGTCGTTCACGTCGAAGGCCCGCGTCGGAAGGAAGAGCTGCACCACCTCGATTCCCGAGCTGAACAGGAGTCCCAGCAGCAACGTGTCGACGTGGTTGTGAAGCCAGCCCCGCTCGGGGCTCTTGAGAAGCTTCCACACCAGGAAGGCCCAGACGGCGAACGCGAGGAGGTTCGCGGCGATGGCGAGGAGAACGTACACGAGCGCGTTCACGTGCCCGCCGCTTCGCGCGAGGGCGGCCATCTGCCGAAAACCGAGCAACGGGTCCAGATTCGTGTGCACGCCCTTTCCCCCCGAGACGAACAGCGTCACGAAGACCAGGGCCAGGCTCCACGTGAGCAAGACCACGGTCTGCGCGACTTTCCCGACCCGCAGGGTGCTGGGGACAACCCCGGGAGCTCGCGCCACGTACCAAACTGTACTAGACCCTTCGGGGTGGAACCACGATTGCTTGATCGTTCGTGGATGAAACGAGCGCCCCTCGGAGAGGACACCGGGCCGGTCGGCCCACGAGGAGAATCATGAACACGATCCGACTCCCCCGTCTCTTGCTGTCCGCGGCCCTTCTGGCCGCCGCCCTTCCCGCCTTCGGCCAGAACCGGGCCGGGACCGTCGAGATCACGCCGTTCGGCGGCGGACGCTTCGGCGGAACCCTGGATGCCGGCTCGAACGCCGTGTTCGACCGCTCCGTCGACACCGACGCCTCGGCCACGTTCGGGCTGCGGGTGGCCCTCAACGCCAGCCGCTGGTTCGGCGTCGAGGCCGCCTACACCCAATCGCGTGCCGATGTGTCCAACGGCAGCGACACTCTCTTCGGAAACGGCCAGGAGCTCGGAAGGCTCGATCTGAAGAGCTACGAGGTGAACGGGCTCTTCAACTTCGGTACGGGCCGGGCGATCCCCTACTTCACGATCGGGGCCGGCGCCACGACGTTCAAGCTCACCACCCCCGTCATCACCACGTCCGAGGACACGAGGTTCTCCCTGAACATGGGCATCGGCGTCAAAGTCTTCGTGAACCCGCACCTCGGATTCCGGTTCGAGGGCCGCGGCCGCGCTTCGTACCTCAACGACCAGAACTGCCGGTCGTCCTCGTTCTGCGGCTCCCATCGTGACAGCACCGACGACGGTCTCTGGTACAGCCAGGGCGAGGCCACGGGCGGAATCACGATCGCGTTCTGAGCTCGATCCGGCGGCGTCCGGCTGCCTCGAGGCCCAGCGTCACGTGCCAGGTGGCCGCGCTCGAGTAGGGCTCCCGCGGCCACTCGATCACCACGACGGCACCCCCGGCGCAGGCCTCGAAGAGCCCCAGGTCCCGCAGGCGACCTTCGGGCTCCCCGCGGAGCCGGTAGAGATCGGCATGCACGAGCACGGGGCCGTCGCCGTATTCGTGGACGAGCGAGAACGTGGGAGAGGACACCTCGAGGGAGGTCGCGCCGAGGCCCTCCGCGAGGCCCCGCACGAAGACGGTCTTCCCCGCCCCCAGGTCCCCGCTCAGCGTCACGAGATCGCCGGGTGCGAGCAGAGCCGCGAGACCTCGGCCCGCGGCGAGCGTCTCCGCTTCGGAGCGCGATACCAGGGTGAACCCGAGGCTCACGCCGGAGGAGGCGCCGGGCTCGTGGCCAGCGG
>JAEUQS010000407.1 GCA_016789625.1 Acidobacteriota bacterium
GCCTCGACGATGCACTTGGCGAGGTAGAGGCCGGCGCCGATGCCGCCGTACTCGTGCTCGCTGCCCGCATGGGCACGGTAGAACCGCCCGAAGAGACCGGCTCTGCGCTCCTCGGGGATGCCGATTCCGCGGTCCGAGACCGAGCACTGGGCCTCGCCCGGGCCCGAGCTCACCGTGACGTTCACGGGACCTCCCAGGGGCGAGTACTTGATGGCGTTGCCCACGAGGTTCGAGAGCACCTGGGTGAGCCGTTCCCGATCGCCCGAGAGCCGCGCCGTACCGAGCCGTGCGAAGACGATCTCGTGGTGGCTCGTCGTGCGCCGCAGGTCGGCGACGACCTCGGCCGCCACGTCGCCCAGATCGATCGGAGCCGGCGAGAGCTCCACGTGATGGAGGTCGAACCGGGCGACGTCGAGAAGGGCGTGGATGATCCGGTCGATCCGGGTCGCCCCCCGGCCGATCGCCTCGAGCATCGAGAGCTGGGCCGCGCTGAGGCCTTCGGGGGAGGCGAGCAGCGTCTCCGCGTAGCCCTTCAGGATCGTCACCGGGGTCTTCAGCTCGTGCGCGACGACCCCGGTGAACTGGTCCCGCAGCTGGTCGAACGCGACCCGCTCGGTGATGTCGCTCGCCACGAGGACCGCGCCCGAAACCGATCCCGACGCGTCCAGCACGGGGGCCGCGCTCGTCTGGAAGGAGAGTCCCGGGCCTCCCTCGTGGGGCTCGGCGCGGATCTCGAAGCCCCGCACCGTCTCGCCCGCGAGGGCCCGCGCGGCGGGAAGGGCGGCCTTGGGCAGAGGCTCTCCGTTCATCCGGAAGACGTCCCAGCCCGGCTCGAGAACGTCGCCGCAGGCGTGAGCGCGGGCCGCCTCGTTCGCGTAGGTGACCTTCCCCGAAGGATCGACGAGCCACACGGCTTCCGCGATCGACGAGACGACGCCTTCCCATCGCGCGGCGTTCGCCCGCGTCTCGGCGAGAAGCCGCTCGAGCTCCTCCCTGAGGGCCTTCCTTTCGGCCTCGAGGAACGCCAGGGAGATCATGTCGGCCATGGAGCCGGCGAACTCCTGCTCCTCGGCCTTCCATCGGCGCACGGGCCCCACGTGCTCGTGGCAGAGGACGCCGGCCACCATCCCGTCGCGGAACACGGGCACGTCCAGCATCGAGGTGATGCCGAGGGGCTCGAGGTACCCGTCGGCGAACTCCGAGGTGCGGGGATCGCGCCGGGCGTCGTCGGCCGCGATGAGCCGCGTGGCGCGGATGGCCTCGAAGTAGGCGGGGTAGCTGGCGACCGGCAGGCTGATCCCGTTTTCGTGGCGGGCCCTGTCGTCGTCGTAGAGATCCTCGCAAACGAAGGTCGCGCCGTCCGGGGAGAAGCTCCAGTAGCTCACCCTCGCCACACGGAGCGCCAGGGACAGCCGTTCTGTAACCCTCCGGATCGTGGCCGACACGTCGGTCTTCCCGCTTCGCGCGAGGTCCAGGAGGATCTCCTGACGCAGCAGCTGGCGATCGGTCGGGGAGAAGAGCGGGGCGTCCACC
>JAEUQS010000423.1 GCA_016789625.1 Acidobacteriota bacterium
CTCCAACGTCGTGGCGCTCATGGGCGCGATGAAGTCGGTCTCGCTCATCGCGTTCTCGGCGACGGCCAAGGGCGACGCGATCAAGCTCGGCGTCGAGGGTCTCGTCGAGGACGAGGAGACCCGCGAGCTGATGGAAGACGCGATGCGCGGCATCATGGCCGCGTGGCGCCTCGCCGCCCAGGAGAAGAGCCCCGAGATCGTCCAGGTGCTCCGCAAGTTCAAGGTCGAGCGCGACAACCAGGGCGTCTCGATCCGCGGCACGCTGCCCGGCGCCGCCGTGCGCGCCATGGCCGAGAAGGTCGACGAGAAAAGAGCGTCGAAGTAGGCCCGAATTCCTCCGGAGAAGGCGAGGGCCGGGAGCGATCCCGGCCCTCGTTTTCGTTTTGGTGTAACGATCCCGGTTCAGCCGCCGTCTTTCCGGATCGACAGGAGACACCATGAAGAGATCGCAGGTCCTCGCCCTTCTCGTCGCGGCCCTCGTTTCGGCTCCCGCCTTCGCGCGTCCGCCGAAGCCGCAGCCCACGCACACGTCGGACCCCAAGACCGTCGAGCAGCAGGGCACGTCGACCACCACCACGGGCGGCGGCAGCACCACCGGCAAGCGTGGAGCGTCGCAGTCGTCGTACACCACCACGAAAGCGCCGGGCGGCGCCTCGGGGTCGGGCTCGGGCTCCGTCTCGGGCACGCGAGGCGGGTCCGCTTCGGGCGAGGGCTCGGGCAGCTACAACACGAAGACGGGTGAGGGCACGGCTCAGGGCTCCGCGAGCGGCACGACGGCCAAGGGCGGGAGCGGATCGGTCTCGGGCGAGGGCTCGGTGGACACGCAGAGCGGTTCCGCGTCCGGGTCGGCCTCGGGCACGGTCACGACCTCGACCGGCGAGACGAAGTCCGGCACCGTCGAAGCCGAGGGCACCAAGGGCGAAGGCGCGACCGTGTCGACCACGAGCGGCCAGGGCGAGACGAAGACCCGTGCGGTGCCGCCGGCCGGCAGCCGCAAGAGGAACTAGCCCAGTCAATCGTCTGAATCAATAGTGCAGGCGCGGGGTGGCCCGGCGCCCTTCCGCGCCGCACCCTTCGGCGATCCCGGCGCTAGCATGAGGGCATGTCGAAGCGACGTGCCCTCATCACCGTTCTCGCGTCCCTCCTCGCCGTGCCCGCTCTCGATGCGACGCCCCCTTCCGGGCTGCGCCCCGTGTCGACGTACTCGATCGTCGCGCGCGACCCCGCGACCGGTGCGCTCGGCGTCGCCGTGCAGTCGCACTGGTTCAGCGTGGGCTCCCTCGTGGTGTGGGCCGAGGCCGGCGTGGGCGCCGTCGCGACCCAGAGCTTCGTGGACCCGAGCTACGGGCGGAACGGATTGGATCTCATGCGCTCGGGCAAGAGCGCGGGCGACGCGCTCCGCGCGCTCGTGGCCGGCGACGAGGGCCGCGACGTGCGCCAGGTGGCGTTCGTCGACGCCTCCGGACGCGTGGCCGCGCACACCGGCGCCAAGTGCATCGAGGCCGCGGGACACCTCACGGGCGAGGCCTTTTCCGTGCAGGCCAACATGATGCGCAGCGCCACGGTGTGGCCGGCGATGGAGAAGGCGTTCCGCGAGGCCAGGGGCGATCTCGCGAGCCGGCTCCTCGCGGCGCTCGAGGCGGCCGAGGCCGCGGGTGGCGACATCCGGGGCCGGCAGAGCGCGGCGATGCTCGTGGTCTCGGGCAAGAGCACGGGCAAGCCCTGGGTCGACACGATCGTGAACGTCCGCGTGGACGATTCGCCCCAGCCGCTCGTCGAGCTGCGCCGGCTCGTGCAGCTCCAGAGGGCGTACAACCTCATGAACGAGGGAGACCTCGCCGTCGAGAAGAAGGACGACGCGGCCGCTCTCGCGGCCTACGGCGCCGCGCAGAAGCTCGAGCCCACGAACCTCGAGATGGCCTACTGGACGGCCGTGTCGCTCGTGAACATGGGAAAGGTGGACGACGCGCTGCCGATCCTCTTCCGCGTTTACGCGAGCGACGCTTCCTGGAGGGAGCTGACGGCCCGGCTCCCGAAGGCGGGCCTTCTGCCGAACGACCCCGCGCTCCTGAGGCGGCTGTCTGCGCCGCCGCCGATGACGATCTCGATGTCGGCGGAACCCGTCGCCGTGCCGCCGGCTCTTTCGGCCGCGTCGCCCGAGCCGAAGGCCTCACCGAAAGCCGCGCCGGCGCCGGCGCCCCCTGCGGCTCCCACGGCGGTGCCCTCGCCGAAGGAAGGCACGTTCGACCGCTACTTCGGGGGAAAGAAGAACGGCTGATGGAAAAACCGACCCGCTGGTATTTTTCAGCACGAATTCATTTTGAGCGGCGGCTCAGAGCGGGATAGATTGCAGACGTCGATGGCTGGTACGGTGAGACGGAGGCCCTTCGGCCTCCCCGCCCCGGCAAGAGCGGCTCTCGTGAGCGTCGCCGCTTCCATCGCGCTTCTCCTCGGATCCTGCCAGTCCCCGGCCCCGGCTGGTGTGGCTCCACGCGCAGACGCGCCGGCAGCGCCCGTTGCGCCGGTCAAGGCTCTCGTTTCCGACTGGCGGGACGCCGTGCTGTACTTCGTCATCGTCGACCGCTTCGCCGATGGCGATCCGGCCAACAACACGGGCGTCGACGTTTCCGCCAAGGGGACGTTCCACGGTGGCGATCTGAAGGGGCTCACAGCCCAGCTCGACGAGATCGAATCGCTCGGCGTCAACGCGCTCTGGATCACGCCCGTCGTGAAGAACATTCCCGGCTTCGTCACGGGGGCCGGCTTTCCCGACTGGGGCTACCACGGCTACTGGGCCGACGATTTCGACGCCCTGGACCCGCGCTTCGGCACAGAGGCCGATCTGAAGGCGCTCGTCGGGGAGGCCCACAGACGCGGCATCCGCGTGCTGCTCGACGTCGTCTACAACCACGCGGGCTACGAATCGCGCTATCTGAAGGACCCGTCCACGAAAGGCTGGCTGCGCTCCACGGAGACCGGCTGTGGCGAGGACGACCTCACGCAGTGCGTCGCCGGCCTGCCCGATTTCAAGACCGAGCGGCCCGAGGTGGCCAGCTACCTCCTGGCGCGCCAGATCTCCTGGGCGAAGCGCACGGGCGTCGACGGCTTCCGGCTCGATACCGTGAAGCACGTATCCCACGAGTTCTGGAAGGAGCACCGGCAGCGCACGCGCGCGGAGCTCGGCAAGGGCTTCTTCCTGCTCGGCGAGGTGTGGGGCGGCGACGCGAAGGTGCTGGACCCCTGGTTCGAAGGCGACGAGCTGGACGCGGGCTTCGACTTCGGCTTCCAGGGGAGCGCGCTCGCCTGGGCCGAAGGGCGCGGACGCACCATCGCGTTCGACCGCTATCTCTCGAGCCGCGAGAAGGTGCGGTCCGGGTACCTCCTGTCGCACTTCCTCTCGTCGCACGACGTGCCGGGCGCGCTCCACCAGCTCGGCGGCGACCTCGACGCCTTCCGGCTCGCCGCGTTTCTGCAGCTCACCGCGTCGGGCATCCCCTGCATCTATTACGGCGAGGAGGTCGGCCGCAAGGGCGGCGACTGGCCCGACAACCGGAGCGACATGCCGTGGGGCTCCCGCGCCGTGAAGCCCTCCTCCAAGGAGCCCCGCAACGAGGCGCTGCGGTCGGAGTACGTGAAGCTCATCGGGCTCCGGAACGCGCATCCGGCGCTGCGCCGCGGCGTTCACAAGGGGCTCGAGACGGCGGGCGACGTCTTCGTCTACGAGCGGCGCGACGCGGCCTCGGGCGATGTCGTGGTGCTGGCGCTGAACCGGTCGAAGGAAGCCAGGCCCGTGGACGTGCCCGCCCCGCCCGAATGGAGCGGCCCCGTGCGGGAGGAGCTCTCCGGCACCGAAGCCGCCGTCTCGAATGGACGCCTCACGGCCACGCTGCCTCCGGGCGGCCGCGCCGTCTGGGTGGCGCCGAAGGGACAGAGAGGGCAGAGAGGACAGTGACATGGCGGGCGTGACGTTCAAAGGGGTCGCCAAGAAGTACGGAGACGTCACGGTGATCCCGGGCTTCGACCTCGAGATCAAGGACAAGGAGTTCATGGTCCTCGTGGGTCCCTCGGGCTGTGGAAAGTCCACCGCGCTGCGCATGATCGCGGGCCTCGAGGACGTCACGGCGGGACAGATCTCGATCGGCGACAAGGTCGTGAACGACCTGCCGCCCAAGGACCGGGACATCGCCATGGTGTTCCAGAGCTACGCGCTCTACCCGCACATGACGAACCGGGAGAACATGGAGTTCGGGCTCAAGATCCGCAAGATGCCCCAGCCCGAGATCGACAGGCTCGTCAACGAGGCGGCCGCGATCCTGGGCATCTCGAACCTCCTCGACAGAAAGCCCAAGCAGCTGTCGGGCGGCCAGCGGCAGCGCGTGGCGCTGGGCCGCGCGATCGTGCGGAAACCGGCGGTCTTCCTGTTCGACGAGCCGCTGTCGAACCTCGACGCCAAGCTGCGCGTCTCGATGCGTGCGGAGATCTCCAAGCTCCAGCAGCGCCTCCAGACGACGGCCGTCTACGTCACGCACGACCAGGTCGAGGCGATGACGATGGGGCACCGCATCGCCGTGATGAAGGACGGAAAGCTCCAGCAGGTGGGGACGCCTCTCGAGCTGTACGAGAAGCCCGTCAATGTGTTCGTCGCACAGTTCATCGGC
The DNA here is from genome assembly GCA_016789625.1 of Acidobacteriota bacterium. Taxonomy (GTDB): domain Bacteria; phylum Acidobacteriota; class Thermoanaerobaculia; order UBA5066; family UBA5066; genus JAEUQS01. The sequence continues at coordinate 4,659 of JAEUQS010000423.1, forward strand.
ACGCCGCCCATGAACTTCTTCCCCGCCACGCTCGCGGACGGCGGCACCCGCATCAAGGCCGGGACGTTCTCGCTGCCCGTGCCCCCGTTCCTCCGCGAGAGGGTGAAGGGCAAGGAGAGCCTGAAGCTCCAGGTGGGGATCCGCCCGGAGAACCTCGTTCCCCTCTCCCGCGCGGCCCGCGGCGAGACCGCGCCTCTCACCGTCGAGGCCGACATCCTCGAGCCCCTCGGCCACGAGGTGATCCTCCACGGCCGGGCCGGGGAGGACGTCTTCGTGGCAAAGCTGGATCCGCATCAGGTGCCGGCGCTGGGCGCCCCGGTCGAGCTCCTCGTGGAGCTCGACGGTCTCCACCTCTTCGACGCCGCGACGGAGATGCGGCTCGGATGACTGAAAGGTGCTCCATGAGAAGACTCATCACCCGTTTCGCGCTGACCCTTTCGTTCGCAGCACTGTCGCTGCCGTTCGCCTCCCGGGCCCCCGCACAGGGCAAGGAGCTCGTCGTGTGGCACGCCTACCGGGCGGAGGAGAAGGCCGCCATGGAGAAGGTGGCCGCTCTCTACAACGAGGCCAACAAGGCCAAGGGCGTGAAGGTGACGACGCTCGCCGTGCCCTGGGACGCGTTCGCCGACAAGATCTCCGCGGCGGTGCCGCGGGGCAAGGGGCCGGACCTCTTCATCTACCCGCAGGACCGTCTGGGAGGCTGGATCGAGGCCGGGAACACCGTCGAGCCGCTCGACTTCTTCCTCGAGAAGCCCATCACCGACCGGTTCATCCCGTCGACGCTGGAGGCCATGAAGTACCGCGGCACGACGTACGGTCTGCCGCTCGACTTCAAGGTCCTCATCATGATCTACAACAAGAAGCTCGTCACGACGCCGCCGAAGACCTCCGGTGAGCTGGTGGCGCTCGCGAAGAAGCTCACGAACAAGAAGACGGGGCACTTCGGCCTCGCCTACAGCTACAGTGACTTCTACTACCACGCCGCGCTCATGAACGGGTTCGGCGGACGGGTCTTCGATCCCGGCCCCAAGGCCGTCATGAACGCCCCCGAGAACGTGAAGTCGCTCGAGCTCCTCATGCGCTGGTTCGAGAAGGACGGCATCCTGCCGGCCGAGCCCTCCACGGCGCTCATCACGTCGCTGTTCAACGAGGGCAAGGCCGCCATGGTGTTCAGCGGGCCGTGGTTCCTGGGCGAGATCGCCAAGGGCGTGGACTACGGCCTCGCGACGCTGCCCACCCTCGACGAGGCCGGCGGCAAGCCGATGAAGCCCTGGATCACCGTGGAAGGCGTCTACGTCGCGGCCCCTTCGAAGAACAAGGACGCGGCCTACGATTTCGCCAAGTACCTCACGGACACTCCCGCGGCGACGATCCTCGCCCTCGAGGGCCGTCAGACGCCCTCGAACAAGGCCGCGTACGACAACCCGAAGGTCTCGGGCGACCCGGTGCTCTCGGCGTTCCGCAAGCAGGTCGACTCCGCCGTACCGATGCCCAACCTGCCGGAGATGACGATGATGTGGTCTCCGGCGACGACCGCAATGAACACCATCGTGCGGAAGTCGTCCACTCCGGCCGCCGCGATGGAGCAGGCCCAGAAGGCGGTCGAGAAGGACCTGGCCGGACTCAAGAAGAAGTAGGCGTTTCATGGCCTTCAGCCTCCGCCGTCGCGTGCTCCTCTCGCTGGCCCTCAGCGGCCTGCTGGGAGGGTTCGTGGCGCAGAAGGCCCTGCTGGTCGCCGAGCGCGCCGAGGAGGAGAACCGGGCCGAACGCCTCGCGATGGTGGGAGCGCGGGGCTTCGCCGACCTCGTCGCGCGGATCGGCAGCGACGGCGACGCGATTCGCAAGGGCGTCGCCGTGTGGCACGGCGCCGATTCCTCGCTCCTGTGGACACGGGTCATCCTGTTCGATGGTCTGTCGCTGGAGGCCTCGTCCAAGCCCGAAGACACGGGCGAGAGGGCCGCGCCGCGCAGGCTGACGCGGGAGGAGAAGCCCGTCTACGACAGGGGACAGAGGCTTCGCCAGGCCGTGGAGGCAAACCGCTCCGAGGGCGGCGGAAAGGACGAGGTCGAGGTCGAGCGCCTGGGCGACGGCTCGTACTCGCTCGCCGCGCCCGTGGAGCGCGAGGGCGAGGTCGTGGGCCTCGTCGAGATCGCGACGAAGCCTCTGCCGCTCCATCCGGCCCCGCCGTGGGCCATCACCCTCCTTTACGCACTGGCTCCGGCCCTCGGGCTTCTCGTTCTCTCGTTCCTCCTCGGGGAGCGCGCCGTTCCCCTCGTGGCCGCCGCGGTGCTGCTGCTCCTCGTTTCGGCCTGGGGCTTCACCGATCGCGCGGGCGCCCGGCTGTCCCGCGAGCGGCTCGCCTCGAACGCCGCCATTGGGCAGGCGGCCCGGGCCGAGGGGCTGAGACTGAAAGAAGTGACCGCCGAGCTCGGTCTCGCGGCTCCCGAGGGAGCGCCCGCGATCGCGCCGGGTGCCTGGGATGCCGACAGACAGCGCAAGCCGCTGGGTCTTCTGACGCCCGCGGGGGATCCCGACCCCGCGCGGGAGGCCTCGGGCCTCGCGTCGCTTCGCGGCCAGGTGCGGAAGGCCGGAGCCGGGGCCGCCGTCTTCGGCCTCCTCGCGCTCCTCTTCGGCGCCCTCGGGTTCGCCGAGCGGACGTTCCATGCGCTCGTGCGGTTCCGTACGGCCTACTCGTACGTCTCGCCCGCGCTCGTGGGCATGCTCGTCCTGGTGTTCTTCCCGTTTCTCTATGGCGTGGCGCTGTCGTTCACCGACTCCAACATCTACAACTCGCAAAAGCCCATCGCCGATCTGTGGGTGGGGCTGAAGAACTACGCCACGATCCTCGGGGATTTCGCAATCGCGCGCCGCGCGGCCGACGGGGCGCTCGTGTGGAACTACCAGAACTTCTACTGGACGATGTTCATCACGATCGTGTGGACGGCCGCGAACGTGACGTTCGGCGTGACGTTCGGTCTCCTCCTCGCGCTCGCCCTCAAC
>JAEUQS010000441.1 GCA_016789625.1 Acidobacteriota bacterium
GAAGGGGAAAACCGACTAGGCTCCCCCGACCCTCAGCGCGCGGGCAGAAGGCGCAGCGTGCGCTCGTCGAAGAGCGGGGTGTCCTGCCCCGCGCGCACGAACAGCACCTTTCGCGCTCCGGATGCGGGCTGCGCCTCGAAATATTGGATGCCGTCGGCCGAGGCGCCCCAGGCCCCGCAGGGCGGCTCCGGCACCTCGTTTGGACTCTGCTTCGACTTCAGCTCCTTTTCGTAGACGGCGTCTGGCACGAACGTGAACCGCGAGACTCCGGTGCGCGCCTTCGTGGAGCGGTCGGGCGCGAGAACGCAGCGGCTCGCGACGGACTTCGAGGTCTTCGCGTCGAACAGCCTGCGGATCCCGGTTTCAGGCTTCTCGTCCGGCAGGAGGTCGAAGACGTCGATCACGGGCTCGGGCGCGCCGCCGTCGGAGAACCGGATCGCGAGGGAGCTGCCCTGCACGGTGAAGTCGACCCGCCGCGACCCGAAGACACACTGCTGGGTCCACGCCGCGAGCCCGAGGGTCCTGTCTCGGATCTCGAACCACGTACAGCCCTTCTCGGCGCGCCGGGAGGGCCCGTCCTTGGCCTGAACCGAAAACGTCACGCCGCCGAGAATCGCTGCTACGAGCACCAGACTCTTCATGGGCCCGAGTCTATTGCCCCGCCCCCGGTGAAGGCCCCGAGGATCCGGAGAATCCGGGCCTCCGGACTGCGCGGCACGTGGGCCACGTCCAGGAGCTCCACGCTCACGCGGTGACGGCCCGGCGCGAGCGGGCCGTGCACCCGGTAGGACGCGAATCCGGGGGCCGAGACCCGCAGCGGCACGGCCTCCCCGTCGTCCACGCTCACGAGCACGATCGCCGCGAGCCCGATGACGGTTTCCGAGGCGCACGCGAGGCGGAGCTCGGGAACGGCGCGCTCGAGGTCCAGCGTGCCCTTCACGAGACCGGCGCGCAGAACCACGAGGACGTTCCCTTCCTCCCGCAGGGCCGGCGGCGGACGCCCCTCGTGAGGCAGGGGGCGGAATCCTGTGGCCTCGAGGTCCGGAGGTCGCGCTTCGACGGGCGCGGGCACGGCGTCGCGCGCGCCGAGAGCCAGCAGCTCGGCGCGGGCGCCGTCGCTCTCTTCGGACACGACTCCGAGCACGCCGGAGAGCCGCAGAGCGTCCCCGTCTTTCGCAAAGCACGTTGCGAGGGCCTGCCAGGGAGCGAGGTCCTCCACCAGGAGGCTGCGGCGATGGCCGTGACGGAGCGCCTTCCACGCGGTGGCACGAGCCTCGGCCGAGAGTCCCCGGGCGAGGAGCTCTCGCGAGAGCTCGAGATGCGCGGGAACGGCCAGGGCCGAGGTCCACTGAGCCGCGGCCCGGCGCTCCCAGGGCGAGACCGCGAGGTCTTGCGTGGCGGCCTGCCGGGCTTCCCTCCTGGCGCCGTCGTCGTCGCCGCGTCGCAGGGACTCCAGCGCCCGATGCACCGCGTTCGACGGAAGGGCCCGTTCATACGCCTTGACCGCCCGCCTCACGGCGATCGGCAGAAGTCCCGCGAGAGCGAGCGCGAGCACGAGGGTTCGCCTCACGGCCCGGGCGCTCATCGGGGACCGGCCTCCAGCGCACGGAGCGCCGCCCTCTCGGTCCCGGGGTCGTAGAGGCGGGGCTCGGGAAAATCCCTCGAGAGCATTGCGGCCCGGAGGAGCACCAGAGCCCGGCGCCGATCCCCTCTCGCGAGCGCGAGGTTCTTGAGCGCGACGAGCGCGTCGAATCCTCCGGGCCAGAGTCGCTCCGACTCGGTCGCCACCTCCTCGAGCCGGCGCGTGTCGCCGAGGCTCGAGTGAAGGCCCAGCAGGTATTGCACCGCGGTGCGGTCCGCCG
>JAEUQS010000474.1 GCA_016789625.1 Acidobacteriota bacterium
GAGGCCAGCGCTTCTCCGAGCCCCAGCTCTTTCGCCGGGCCAGGGAGGCCCCCCATGAAGAGCGCCTGCGCCTCGTGAGACGTGAGCCCGGTGAGGCGCGTCCGCCAGCCGTCGAGGAGCTCGAAACCGCCCGCGCGCCCGCGCTCGGCCGTGATGGGCACGCCCGACTCGCCGAGGTGCTCGATGTCCCGGAGGATCGTGCGCACCGAGACGCCGGACTCCTTCGCCAGCGCCTGCGCGCTCATGCGGCCCCGCGACTGGAGGAGGAGGAGCACCGAGAGGAGTCGGCTCGCGCGCATCTTTTTCTCGGTTCCCAAGATACATGACAGAGGGTGTCATGTATGCCGTTCACTCTCGGTCGTGGAGGGAAAACCATGATCGAGACCGCTCAGGTTCAGGTCGTCGAGCTACGCCAGTACACGCTTCAGCCCGGGCAGAGGGAGGCGTTCATCCGGATCTTCGAGGAAAAGCTCCTCGATCCCCACGAGGCGACCGGCATGCGGGTCCTCGGCCTCTTCCGGGACCTCGACGCTCCGGACAAGGTCGTCTGGCTGCGGGGCCATGCCGACATGCCCTCGCGGAAGAAGGCGCTCACGGAGTACTACGACGGTCCCATCTGGCGGGAGCACCGCGCCGAGACCAACGCGACCATCGTCGACTCCGACGACGTGCTGCTCCTTCGCCCCGCGGCGGCGCTCCTGCCGTCCGGGTCCGCAGCCGTCGTCGCGGCGAGCATCGTGACGCTCACTCCCGAGAACGAAGCGTCCTTCCCCGCGCTCTTCGAAAGGACGCTGAGGCCCGCGCTCGTCGAGGCCGGCGCGTCTCCCTTCGCCACCTTCGTCTCCGAGCACGCCGGGAACAACTTTCCCCGGCATCCGGTTCGCGAAGGGGAGCGCGTCTTCGTGTGGCTCTCGGCGTTTCCGTCCCTCGCCGCGCACGAGGCCCACCGTGGCGCGCTCGCGGCTTCGCCTGCATGGAAAGGGGTTGGGCCGGTCCAGCATCTGAGGCTCGCGCCGACGAAGCGTTCCCCGATGGGTGCGGGCTTGCCGGGCTACACGCTCGAGCGCACGGGCACGGTGACGGATTTCGATTTCCTCGCCGGCACCTGGGACGTGACCAACCGTCGCCTCACGCAGCGCGGTGTGGGCAGCCACGAATGGGACACCTTCCCGGCACGGAACGTTTGCTGGAGGCACCTCGGCGGCGTCGCCAACGTGGACGAGATCGCGTTTCCCACGAAGGGCTGGTCGGGGATGACCCTCCGCACGTTCGACCTCGAGCGGAAGCAGTGGTCGATCTTCTGGATCAACAGCCGCACGGGGAAGCTCTTCCCCGCGGTGGCGGGCGGATTCTCGGACGGCCGTGGGGAGTTCTACGGCGAGGACGACGACGACGGCTGCGCCCGGGAGACGGGCGGCCGTCCCGTGAAGGTGCGGTTCGTGTGGACGCGGGATGGCAGCGAGAACGCCCGCTGGGAGCAGGCGTTCTCGTACGACGGCCGCACGTGGGAGGTGAACTGGACGATGGACATGAGGAGGACCGGGCCCGCCGAAGCGCGGTGAAGGGACCTACTCGCTTCCGAGAAGGAGAGGCCGGTAGTGGTGATCGACGAACCGGCCCCACCCCTTCTTCTTCTTGGCCTCCACCACGAAGTGGAAGCCGCCCTCCTCCGCTGGCCAGTAGGCCATCCGCGCGAGGCCGGCGGGCATGCGCGCCTCGAAGCCGACGGCCTCGGGGTGCAGGTCCTTCACGTCCGCGAGCGTGCCCTGCGAGCGCTTGCCGTCCGACGTGAAGGACCAGAACGTCACGGCGCCGCCGTCGCCCGCGCCGATGACGGCCTCTTCCTCGTAGATCTTCTTTCGCTCGCCGCGTCCGATCGCCCAGCGTGCCGTGAGGCGCAGGTACTTGCCCGCGAGGATGGGCTCGAACGTCCGCTGGCAGCGGATCGGGCCCATGGGCGAGCCCGCCTCCGCGAACCAGGCGCCGAGCAGCGGATCGAACGCGCCCAGCTTGCCGCGCCCCTTCTTCCAGAGCTTGGCCGTCGTTCCCACGGCGCTAGCTCAGCACGGCGTCGAGCTGGTCGACGGCCCAGTCGATCTCCTCGCGCGTGATGACGAGCGGTGGCGCGAGGCGGATGGTCTGCACGTGCGTGTCCTTGCAGAGCATGCCGCGATCGCGGAGCTGGTAGCAGTAGGGGCGCGCCGGCCCGGCGGAGACCTTGAGCTGGATGCCGGCCCACAGACCGCGCACGCGGAGCGCTTCGACCTTCGAGGTCTTCATGGCGCGGAGGCGCGCTTCGAGGTGCGCGCCCAGCTCGGCCGCGCGCTCGGCGAGCTTCTCGTCGACGAGGACGTCGAGCGCTTCCGACGCCACGGCGCACGCGAGCGGGTTGCCGCCGTACGTCGAGCCGTGGATGCCGGGCGTGAAGACGTCCATGACCGCCTTGGACGAGAGAAACGCGCTGACCGGGTAGTAGCCGCCGGAGAGCGCCTTGCCGATGGTGACGCCGTCGGGCCGGATGCCCTCGTGCTCGAACGCGAAGAGCTTGCCGGTGCGGCCGAGGCCCGACTGGATCTCGTCGAGGACGAGCAGACAGTTGTGCTCGTCGGCGAGCGCGCGGAGTCCACGGAGGTATCCGTCGGGCGGGATGATCACGCCGCCCTCGCCCTGGATGGGCTCGACGAAGATGGCCGCGGTCTCGGGCGTGATGGCGTTCTTCACGGCCTCGAGAGAGCCGTACTCGACGATGCGGAAGCCGGGAGTGAACGGGCCGAAGCGGCTCGTGGAGTCGGGATCGGTGCTGAAGCCCACGATCGTCGTGGTGCGGCCGTGGAAGTTCCCCTCGGCCACGATGATCTCGGCCTTCGGGTAGGGCACGCCCTTCACGTCGTAGGCCCACTTGCGCATCGCCTTGATCGCCGTCTCGACGGCCTCGGCGCCGCTGTTCATGAGGAGCGCCTTGTCGAAGCCCGTGAGCTTGCAGAGCTTCTCGAGGAGCGGCGGGAAGACGTCGTTGCGGAACGCGCGGCTCGTGAGGGCCAGCGTCTTGATCTGCCGGATCATGGCCTCGCCGATGCGCGGGTGGTTGTGGCCCTGGTTCACGGCCGAGTAGGCGGCCAGGAAGTCCATGTAGCGCTTGCCGTCCACGTCGGTCAGCCAGATGCCTTCGCCCTTGGTGCAAACCACGTCGAGCGGGTGGTAGTTGTGCGCCCCGTACCGGTCCTCGAGCTCGATGAGCGCGTGGGTCTTCGTCGGGGCTTCGGCCGTGAGGGTTTCCGTCATTTCGTTTCCTCCATGTGACTCTACTCCGGGAGGCCAGCCGGGTAGAAGGGGACGCAGCCCGGCGAAGAACCTAGATCGCCCGCGCCTCGCTCGCCTGCCGGCGGGCCAGCACGGGATGCAGGAACACGGCGCCCACGATCACGAGCGCGCCCAGGTAGAAGCGCGGCGACAGCTCGCGGTGCTCACCGAGGAGAGCCGCCGCGATGAGCGCGGCGTAGACGACCTCGAGGTTGATCGCGAGCTGTGCGCCGAAGGCCGAGAGGTTGCGGAGCGCGACGAGGGAGAGCGTGAACGGCACGAGCGTGCAGGCGATGGCGAGGATCGTGAGGAGCACGGCGTCGCGGGGGCCCGGCACGGGGAACGCGGGCCCGGTGTGCGGGAAGAGCGGAACGAGCACCGTGACGAGGAGCGCGCCGCAGCCCAGCTCGAGCGCGCTCATCGAGAAGGCGTCGCCCTTCGTGACGAGCTTCTTGTTGAGCGCGCCGAAGATCGCGACGAAGAGGGCCGAGAGCGCGCCCACGAGGATCCCGATGCGCATGCCCGGGGGAACGCCGCCGACGACGAGGGCGACGCCGGGGATCACCGCGACGCTCAGCAGCAGCTCTCGAGGGTCGAACTTCCTTCCCACGATCCAGGGCTCCACCACGGAGAGAAAGACCGGCCCGAACGCCATGCAGGTGGCGCCGACGGACGCGTTCGAGAGCTTGATCGAGCCGTAGAACATGATCCAGTGGAGCGCGAGGAGACACCCGATGCCGGCGTACGCGAGGCGCAGGGACGGCTTCATCGCCCGGATGCCGCGCCACACCCGCGGAGCGAGGAAGAGCGCGGCCGAGACGATGACCATCCGCCACCACACGAGCGGCAGCGCGGTGAGGGAGATCATCCGGCCGAGCACCGCCG
>JAEUQS010000888.1 GCA_016789625.1 Acidobacteriota bacterium
CGGCCGACGCCGCGGCCGGCTGCGCCTCGACGTGCCGGAGCAGACGGTCGAGCCCGTAGATCTCGCCGGCCGGGTTCTGCGCCTCCCACGCGCCATCGCTGTGGAGCACCAGGAGGTCCCCAGGCCCGAGCACGAGCCTGCGGCTCTGGATCTCCGGTGACAGCCGGGTGCCCAGAGGCGGCGAGAACAGCTCGATGAGCTCGGCTGGGGCTCCGTCCCTTCGCAGAATGACGGGCGGATGCCCGGCGTTCGCGAGCGTGGCCTCGCGGCCCTCTTCGTCGATGAGGAGGATCACGGCGGTGACGAGGAGCCGGCTGCGCGTCGTCTGCGTTACCACACTGTGCAGACGGCGGAGCACGGCGGCCGGATCGTGCAGCTCGGGCCTGAGAAGCGTGAGCGCACCGCGCCTCGCGGCGAGCATGAGGCCCGAGGCGAGGCCGTGGCCGGCGACGTCTGTCTGCACGATCGCGACGCCGCCGTTCTCGTCGGGCAGGAAGTCGTAGTAGTCGCCACCCACCTCTGTGGCCGGCAGCGAGACACCCGAGAGGTCGAGACGGCGCAGACGCGGCGGCGCCTCGGGCAGCATGCTGAGCTGCAGCTCGCGCCCCACGCGCAGCTCCTCGCGCATGCGGATCTGCTCCATCGCGCCGGCCTTGGCCTTCTGCCAGCTCGCCAGGAACTGCTTGCGATGGACGCGCGTCCAGACGACGGACACGCCGAACGCGATGACGTTGAGGAACGCGGTGGCGATGAAGCCGCCGACCTCGGGCTGCTTCGAGCCCGTGAGCGCTCCGGCGAAGAACGCCCCGACGGCGAGCGTGAAGAGGAGAAGCGTGTGGAGGAGCAGCAGCTCGGACGTCTGGAGCCTGAGCCCCACGACGAGCCAGGCGAACATCATGGGCCAGAGGAACCAGGCGTCGCCGCTGAACGAGTAGATGAGCATGAGCACGAACTGGACGGCGAGGTAGCCCACGATCCAGCTCGACGGATTCCTCGCGACGACCGCCGCGGGCCCCTCCGGCGCGCGCGTTCCCTTGAGGATGGCGAGAACGCGCTTCCGGAGGACCCACGCGAAGGCGAGGAAGGCCGAGTTGAGGACGAAGTCGACGACGAAGAGCGCGGAGGCCGCTCGGTTGCCGGGCAGCACCCGCATGAGGGCGATGAAGAGGAGCCCGGCGATGTTCCAGAGCACGGCCTCGAGGCGCCGGACGTTCACGGCGTGGAACTCGCGGCGCAGCGCGTCCTCGTCGCTCATGCGGGCGAGGTCGTCGACGAGGAAGTCGTTCATCGGGCGCCGGGATCGTAGATTACGGCGCCCGCGGCTTCACGCGGCGCGGAGCGTTCCCTCCAGGCTGTCGGCCAGCGCGCGGAGCAGCGCCCCGCCGTTTCCGCGCCAGGCGGAGCCGTGCATGACGGCGAGCGTGGTGGGCTCGAGAGCGGCCATGCGCTCCAGGATGGCGCGCGTGTCCCTGGAATGGGCCCAATAGTCGAGGCCCGCGCGCATCGCTTCGCTGGGTCCGAGGATGTCGGCTTCGGTGATGGGCACGTGCTCGGCACCGCCCTGGGTGAAGAGGTCGCCGCAGAGGAGCGTGCCGGTCGATTCCTCGTAAAGGAAGCCGCACTCCCAGCCGTGGGGCACGTGGGGCGCGTCCATCCAGCGCACGGAATGCCCGCCAAGCGAAAGGGATTCGCCGTTTGCCAGCGCGCGGGCCGGGCGGTCGGCCACGTCGTTCACGGAGACCATAGCGGCAATCTGGCCGCAGAGGGGCTCGGCGTTCGGGGCGACGGCCAGGAACTCGTTGAGCGCGCCGCACTCGTCGGCCTCGAAGTGCGAGAAGCCCACGTAGCGGAGCTGCGCGGGCGGCAGCACGGCCGCGATGGCCTCGCTCACCAGGGGGAACATGCGGCGCGGCCCGGTGTGGAACAGCGTGGGCTGCTCGCCGGCGATGAGGTACTGGTTGAACGTGAACCCTCCGGGCAGCACCGTGACGGGCGTGCTGATGCGGTAGATCCCCTGGGCGATCTCGTCGATGCTCGTTCGGGAGTCCTGGTTCGTGATCATTCCTGCGTCTCCTTCGGCGTGGAGGTGTAACGAGCGGGCGCGCCGTTACACCTCCTTTTCGGGAAGGATGCCTGGAATATGCTGGCCGCTCCGTGGAAGGGACCGAAGTGGGAGACGACGCCGAGCTGGCCCGCCGCCTCGCGGCCGGGGACTCCGCGGTTGAGCCGGAGCTGTACCGGAGGCTCGCGCCG
>JAEUQS010000563.1 GCA_016789625.1 Acidobacteriota bacterium
GATCCGCGCTCGGGGCGGCCGGACGCCGCGCGGGCCCTCGCGGGAGCGGAGGCCGTGCGCATCGTGCTCATGCACGCGCCGTCGGGGCTCCTCTCCCTCGGCGCGCACGATTTCCGGGTCGCGTTCGCCGGCCACACGCACGGCGGGCAGATCTGCCTGCCCGGCGGCACGCCCGTCTTCGTGGGCAGCGGACCCCTGAGCCGCAAGTACGCCAAGGGCCGCTTCCACGTCGGCAACGGTCGCGAGCTCGTGGTGAGCCGCGGCGCGGGCTTCAGCGACCTGCCGATCCGTGCGTTCAGCCCGCCCGAGGTGGTCGTGGGCACGTTCCTGCCCCGGAGGTCGCCATCAGCCTCGTGAGCCCGGGGACGCCGAGCCGGTTGCTCGTCGCGGCCCTCGCCCTCTTCGGCGCCGTGCACCTCGCGAACACGGCCGGCTATGCGATCGTCATGGGGCCCGACTCGTTCTGGTACCTCCGCATGGCCGAGGAGGCGGCCGCGGGGCAGCCGTTCGCGGGGCTCGGGGGAAACCGGTTCCCCCCCGGCTACTCGCTACTCCTCGCCGTTCCCTTCAGCTTCGGCCTGGCGTCCCTGCGGACGGTGCTCGTGGTGAACGCGCTGTGCGGAGCGGCCGCCGTCGCGCTCTTCGGCGCGCTCCTCGGCCGAACCCGATATCGCGGGATTCCGGCGCTGGTCGCGCTGCTCCTCCTCACGGCCTCGATCGGCCTCACGAGCGCCCTCGAGGACGCCGCGGCGGACGCGCTCTTCCTCGCGTGCGTGGCCGGCGCTCTCCTCCTCATGCGGGAATCCGTCAGGCCGCCCTGGCGGATCGCGGCCGTCGTCCTCCTCACGCTCGCGGCCTGTGGCGTCCGCACCGTGGGCGTCTGTCTCGTTCCGGCCCTCGTCCTCTGGCTCGTGCCGGGACGGCGGGCCCTCCTCGCCTTCGCGAACCTCCTGGGTCTCCTCCTGATCGTCGACGTCTTCCTGCTGAGGAGCGAATACGTCGCCGAGGCCATCGGCTTCGTCGACCGCAAGGTGAGCCAGCTGGGCGTCCTCGGCGGTCTCGCGCGGATCGCCTACCAGAGCCTCTCGAGCTGGGGCTCCTTCGCGTTGAACCTCCCGTCGAGCTGGGCGGCGAAAATCGCTCCGCTGCCTTCGGTTCTGGGGCTCTTCGTGCTTTCCGCCGTGATCGTCTGGCTGGTCCGCGGGCGCCGGGAGCTCGTTCCCCTCCGGGCCTTCGGGGCGGCCTACACGGCCGCGCTCGTCCTCTACCCGGCTTACAGCCCGCGCTACGCGCTCCCGCTGATTCCCCTCGCGGCGCTGGCCGTGTGGGACGTCGCCGTCGCGGGGAGGGGACGGCTCGTGCAGGCGGCCGCGGCCCTGTGGGTCGTCTTCTTCGTCGCCGCGGGAGCCGGCAAGAACCTCAAGCGGCTGAGGGAGACCGCCGGCCCGCCCGAGGCGAGCCGCGCCGAGCGGTACGCCGTGGACCGCGAGCTCCTCGAGCGCCTCGACGCGCGGTTCCGGGGCCGGCCGGCGAGCTCAGACGGGCGGCCGTGAACGGCGCCGGGCCCTGCGGACGGCGCCTTCCACGAGCACCTCGAGTGGATAGACGGCGCGCCTCACGGGTCCGTCGTAGAGCCGGTACGCCAGCGCACGGAGGCCGCGGTCCTCGAGCCTGCCCCGGAACGCCGTGCGCGAAAGGGCCTCGCGAAACAGCTCGTCGAACCGGCTGCGTCCGCGGTAGAGCCAGGGCTTCAGCCGTCCGCTGAAATGCACGATCCAGGGGTCCTCCAGCTGCCGCGCGCGGTCCGCCGGCCCGAGGTGCGGCGTCACGCCCGGGGCGAGGGAGAGGACGCGCGGCTGCACCTGCCAGCGCGGATCCAGCTCGCCGATGCGTCCCGCGAGGACGGCGTTGAAAGCGTCCTGGTCGTAGGTGTTGAGCTCCCCCGCATGGAGGCCGGCCCACGCGAGCGTCTTCGCCGGCAGCCCTTCGGCGCGCCACACCCGCGCATCCAGCACGAGGACGGCCGCGCCGAAGAACGGGTCGTCCCTCGCGAGTCCGAGCCCGGCCCAACCCGCCAGACCGTTGGGGCTCGAGACGAACGGGATGAAGGCGTCGCGGGCGGCGAGCGCGGCCGCCCCGTTGAAGGGGAGGTCGCGAAGCCGCGTGAGATCGGTGAGGACGAGCTGGTCCGCGTCGAGCACGAGGACGCGGTCGCACGTCTCGGGCACGGCGCTCACGGCCGCGAGGCGCGCATACGTGAGAAGCGGAATCCGCCCCGTGGAGGACAGCGCGGTGGCCTCGCCGAAATCGGGCCGACGGAACGTGAGCGTGAGGCGGGGATCCTCGCGGAACGACTCGCGAAGCCCTTCCTGCGTGGCCGGCGTGAGGCCCCCGTCGAGAACGGTGAGCGCCACGGGCCGACCCGCACCGAGATGGTCGAGGAGCGTCCTCGCGAAAACCGCGAGCGGCAGCGCGAACCCCTCGTCGGCGAGCGTGACGACCTGCAGCGCCTCGTGGTGACCCATCACATCCGCTCCGCGAGGTGCTCGCCCACGCGCAGCGCGTTGGCCGCGATCGTCAGAGCGGGGTTGATTCCCGCGCTCGTGGGAAAGAACGAGCCGTCGACGACGTAGAGATTGTCGAGCCCGTGCGCGCGGTTCCAGGGGTCGAGCACGCTGGTCGCGGGGTCCTCACCGAAGCGGCAGGTGCCGCAGACGTGGCCCAGAGCCTTGGGCGCGTCGCGGCCCGAGACGAGCACGGGCCGGAGCCCCGCGAGCCGCGGGCGGAGCTCCTCCCGGAAGATCGCGCGGCGCCGCTCGTCGTCGGGAGAGGGCCGATACGTGATCCGCGGCCTGCCCTCCGCGAACTCGAGGCGGTTCGAGGTCTGAGGGAGATCTTCCAGGATCGTGGCCAGAATCGGCACCGCGGAGAGCACCGGCCAGAGAGCGCGCGCGAACGGCGCGAGAAGGCGCAGGACCGGGGAACGGTGCGCGAGCACGGCCTCCAGCGCGGGCAGCGTCCCGAACGACTGCACGGTGCCGAGCTTTCCCCGCGGCGTCTCGTAGAGGTCGTTGAAGCCGAGCGCCTTCGCATCGCCCGGATGGCCGAGACGGGGTGCGCCCGGCAGCGCCCAGAGATCGATGCCGTGCCGCATGAGGTTCCGTCCCACGAGCCCGGACCCGTTCGCGAGGCCTCGATCCCAGCCTCCGGGCCGTGAGGCGAGGAGGAGCGCGGGAGTCGCGAGAGCGCCCGCGGCGAGGACGACGACCCCGGCCCGCAGCGTCGCGCTCCGGCCGTCCATCACGCAGGCGACGCCCGTGACGCGCGACGGCGAGGCCTCGAGCGACACCGCCTCGCAGCCCGTCGCGAGGGACGCGCCGAGCGCGAGCGCGGGACGCAGCGCCATGCGGTCCGCGTCGTTCTTGCACGCGCGCGCGCAGAGGAAGCCCTGGCAGGCGGAGCAGTCCGGAACGGCCCGGCACGCGAGCGGCAAGCGATACGGATGGAGCCCGCGTTCCGTGAGAGCCGCGCGGAGCGCCTCCGTGGCCGCGCCCGCGGGGATCGGCGCCGCGAGCGGCGCGCCGGCTTCCACCCGGAGCGGGTCTCTCTCGCCCTTCACGCCGTACAGCTCCTCGGCGCGCGCGTACCAGGGAACGAGGTCCCGATAGGTGATCGGCCAGGCCGCGAAATCGCCGGGAAAGAAGCGCTCGAGGACGCCTCCGTGGAGAGCCGACGAGCCCCCGGTTCCGTTCCCGAGCTCCGGGCGCACCGGGAGGCCCCCGATCTCCACCTCGTCGACCCGGCGCCCGCCGCGCCGGAGGGCTTCGCGCTGGTCCTCGTGGGAGCCCCCGAAGAGCGGATCGGCCTCCACGACGTGCCCGCGAATCGCCGCCTTCTCGAGGCCGAGATCCCGCCCCTTCTCGACGAACAGAACCCTCTTGCCGTGCCGCGCGAGGACGAGCCCGAGGGTCGCGCCTCCGAGGCCCGTGCCGACGACCACCGCGTCCCAGTCCGTCGCTGCGAGGTCGGAGATGTTCACGGCGGGAATCGCGCCCGAGTGTACGCTCGGGCCGGTGCTCGCCGTCCTGTCACTGGACTCGGTTTCCGCGCCGCTCGTGGACCGCCTCGTCGACGAAGGACGCCTTCCGAACCTCGCCGCGCTGAGACGCGCCGGCCAGAGCGTCGCGCTCGAGGAGGAGCTGCCCGGAGCCGCGTACACCACGCTCTACACGGGTCTGCCGCTCGCCGAGCACGGGGTTCACTTCCCGCTCCAGTGGTCTCCCGCGGCCCAGACGGCCGTCCCCTCGGACGCGCTCATGGAGAAGGCGATGACGCGCTCCGTGTTCCGCCGGCTGGCCGCGGCGGGCCTCCGCGCCGTGGTGCTGGACCCCACGGAGTGCGTGCCGCACGAGGTCGAGGGGAGCGTCCTCGTGAGCGGGGTGGCGTTTCGCGCCCGCATCCTCCTGCCCCGCTGGGCGCGGCCGCACGGCGCCGGCCGCACCCTCGAGCGGCTGCTCGGGCGGCCGCCCCGCGTCGACGAGGTTTTCGGGGTCGCGGACGGAGAAACGTCCCTCGCGATCGCGGGCGATCTCCGGCTGGCCCCCCATCGCCTGGCGAGCGCCGCGGAGCGGCTGCTCGAGGAGGTGCGGCCGGACCTCCTGTGGATCACGTTCGCGGCCGCGCATCAGGCGGGGCACCTCCTGTGGGGAGCCCCGACGGCCGAGGGCTCCCCCGCGCTCCACGACGTGTACGCGGCCGTGGACGAAGCCCTGGGCCGCGTCGTCGCCCGGCTGCCGCCCGGGGCCGACATCCTGCTGATGTCGCCGAAGGGGATGGCCGCCAACGCCTCCCGGATCGACCTCCTGCCCGGGATGCTCGAGCGGGTGCTGAACGGCAGGAGCCCGGGACAGTCCGGAACTTCCGCAGAGAGCCCGCTCTGGCGGCTGCGCGCAGGCCTGCCACAGTCGTTCCGGGCGCGCATCGCGGCCTGCCTGCCCGAGGCGCTCGTGGCCGCGCTCCTGGGCCGCCTCGAGACGCTCGGGCGCGACTGGAGCCGCACCCGCGCGTTCGTGCCCCCGTGCGACGTGTACGGCTTCGTTCGCTTCAACCTCGCGGGCCGGGAGGCGAAGGGAACGGTGCCCGATTCCTCCGCGGCGGCGCTCGCCGAGGAGATCGCGCTCGGCCTCGCCTCGTTCCACGATCTGGGCGGGACGGCCGACGGCGCCCCCTGCGTGGACCTCGTCGCGCCCCCGGCGGGAGCGGCGGGCCGGGCCTCGTGGCTCCTTCCAGACCTCCTCGTGCACTGGAACGCGAACCCCGCGTCCGGGCTCCTCGGCGTGCGCTCCAATCGGTTCGGCGAGGTGCTGCGCCGCGGCGCGGGCACGGGACGCACGGGCAACCACCGTCCGGGGACGTGGCTCACGGTGCTGCCCGGAAGCGAGCGCACGCGAGCGGACGCGCGGCTGGCCGGCTCCCCGGCCACGGCCCGGCTGGAGGACGTCGCGGCGACGATCTGCGAGCTGCTGGGCGGAGACCGCGAGGGCTTGCCCGGCGCGCCCCTGGCGTTCCGGCATTAGCCGAATCCATGCCGCCATAGAATCGCCCCTTGCCGCGCGATCTTTCGCTCTCGGTCGTCGTGCCCGTTCGCGAGCCGGACGAGCGATTCGCATGCTGCATCGCGGCCTTGCGGGCGCTCGATCAGCCGGCAGACGAGGTTCTGGTGGTCCTCGACGGCGAGGAGGGTCTGCTCCGTGCTCGGGAGATCCTCGGGGCGTCGCCGGGCAGCACGAGGCTCCTCGTCCAGCCGCATCGGGGTCCGGCCGAGGCCCGCAACCTCGGAGCCCGTTCGGCGCGGGGCGAGATCCTCCTCTTCATCGACGCCGACGTCGTCGTGCCCCGGCATCTCGTGGCCGGGGTGAGAGAGTCCTTCGCCGACCCTTCCGTCGATGCCGTCTTCGGCTCGTACGATGCGTTCCCGAAGGAGCCCGGGTTCTTCTCCCAGTTTCGAAACCTCCTGCACCACTTCGTGCACCAGAACGGACGCCCGGAGGCTTCGAGCTTCTGGACGGGTTGCGGAGCCCTGCGCGCTCGGGCGTTCCACGCCGCGGGCGGGTTCGACCCGAGGTACCGGGATTCCTCCATCGAGGACGTCGAGCTGGGCTATCGGCTGCGCCGGATGAACGCCCGGATCCTCCTGTTGCGCGACCTCCAGGTGCAGCACCTCAAGCGCTGGACGCCTTTCGAGATCCTCCGCACCGACCTCCTGCGCCGCTCCGTTCCCTGGACCCGGCTCATCCTCAGGACTCGCGAGTTCCCCGACGACCTCGCGACGAGCTGGTCGTCGCGCATCAGCGTCGCTCTCGCGGCCGCGGGCGCCGCCGCCGCGCTCGCGGCTCCGTTCGCGCCCGGCGCGTTCTCGCCCGGGCTCCTCGCCGCCTCCGGCCTTTCCGCCACCGCCTTCGTCGCGACCAACGTACCGCTCTTCACTTTCTTCGCGTCCGTTCGCGGTCTCCCTTTCGCGATGGCCGGAATCGCGGCCTACTGGGCCGTGGCCCTGACCTCCGCGATGGGGTTCGCCCTCGGAGCGGCGACGTCCTTTTTTGCGGGCGAGCGGGCTCCCCTCGTGCACGAGAGGGTCCCCCAGTGCGTGGCCCTGCCGGGCATCGATTCCTAGGCTCGGAAATTCAGAGGGCTGAACGAATTCAGCCGGGATCGAGATCCGGGAACGGGAGGAGGTCTCTTTCCCCCGCCGGCGCAGAGGGATCCCTCACCTTCGGGCCCTCGAGCCCGTGGACCCCGACACCCAGGAGCC
This sequence comes from Acidobacteriota bacterium, assembly GCA_016789625.1. GTDB lineage: Bacteria > Acidobacteriota > Thermoanaerobaculia > UBA5066 > UBA5066 > JAEUQS01. The sequence continues at coordinate 6,812 of JAEUQS010000563.1, forward strand.
TCACCGGCCGGGCGCCCGCGGAGGTTCGCCCGAGGAGGCGTGCGGCTCTCTCCGCGAGCGCGTCCGCGTCGGAGGTCGCGGGCTTCTCCGTGTGGCTCCGGGTGATGGTGGTGAAGTCGCCGTAGCGCACCTTGAGCGTCACCGTGCGCGCGCGGATGCCGCGCGCCGCGCAATACGCCGCCGTACGCCGCGCGAGCCTCAGCACCTCGGCCCTGATGGCTTCGGCGTCGGCGAGATCGTCGTCGTAGGTGTGCTCGTTGCTCACGGACTTCCGCTCGCGATCGGGATGCACGGGACGCCGGTCGTCTCCGAACGAGAGCCGTCTCAGCGCTTCCGCGAAGCTCCCGACGGCCTTGCGGAGCGCGTTCTCGTCCACCGTCCTGAGGTCCACGAGGCGCGAGCAGCCGATGCCGCGAAGGCGTCCCGCGGTGACGGGCCCGACGCCCCAGAGCGCGTCCACGGGCAGCTTCTGGAGGAAGGCCTCGACCCGTTCGGGTGCGATCACCGTGAGGCCGTCGGGCTTCTTCCAGCCCGAGGCGATCTTGGCGAGGAACTTGTTGGGCGCCACACCGGCCGACGCGGTCAGGCCCGTCTTCTCGCGGATCGCGGCCTTGAGCCGCCTGGCGACGTTCATCCCGAGCGGCTCGCCCCACGAGTTCTCGGTGACGTCGAGGTACGCCTCGTCGAGGGAGAGCGGCTCGACGAGCGGCGTCACCTCGCGGAAGAGCGCGAAGACCTCGCCCGAGACGGCCTTGTAGCGGGCGATATCGGGTTTCACGATCTGCAGCGACGGGCAGAGCGCGACGGCCCGCGACATCGGGATGGCCGAGCGCACGCCGTACGCGCGCGCCTCGTAGCTCGCCGCAGCGACGACCCCGCGCCGGCTGGGATCCCCGCCCACCGCGACCGGCTTTCCCCTGAGCTCGGGCCGGTCCCGCTGCTCGACGGAGGCGTAGAACGCGTCCATGTCGAGGTGCAGGATGCGCCGCAGCGGCCTCGAGGCCTCATCCTCCGGCTCCGCACCGTCGGCGCTGCGCACCTCGTCCGACATACGTTGAACATACGCCATCTGCGGCGCGCCCGGAGAACGAATCGACTGATCCGTTCGGGCCCCGCTCCGCGTACGCAGCGAAGCACATGCAGCCTGAAGGCCCTCCGGCCGTGTCGCCCGAGCGCGCCGGCTTCTACCGCACCACCGTGGAAGGACGGATCCTCTCGGCCGATCCGCAGCTCGCCCGGGAGCTCGGGTACGCGAACGTCGAAGAGCTCCTCCGGCGAGACCTCTCCCGGGAGGGGTTCTCCCGGGACCACCCCCGCGTGGAGTTTCTCGAGGCCCTGCGCGAGGTCGGCGAGGTCCGGGACTTCAAGAGCGCCTGGCTGCGCCGCGACGGCGGGCTCTTCTTCGTGAGCGAGAACGCGCACGCCCTCCGCGCGCCCGACGGCAGCATCGTGCTCATCGAAGGGGTGGCCGAGCCGTTCGACGCGCGGCGTTTCACGCGCGATCTGGGCGGTACGGGGACGCTCCTGCGCGCGCTGGTCGCGCGCAAGCAGGATCTCCTGATCGTGCTCGACGCCGAGGGCTCGGTCCGCTGGGTCAACTCCGCCTCGGCCGGGGTCCTCGGTCAACCGCCCGCGCACCTCCTGGCCGAAAGGCTCGACGACCTCGTCCATCCTGACGACGCCAGCCGCCTGCGGGCCGCCGTGCGCACCGTGTCCGTCACGCCCCGCCTCTCCTTCGCGCTCGACGTCCGGGTGAAGCACCAGGACGGGACGTGGCGCTCCTTCGAGGCGAACCTGCAGAACGCGCTCGAGGATCCCGGCATCGCGGGCCTCCTCCTCGAGGCCCGCGACGTGACCTCGCGCCGCCGTTCGGAGGAGGCCCTGCGGCTGAGCCACGAGCGTCTCCGCCTCGTCCTCGACGCCACCGGCGACGGGATCTTCGAATGGGACGTGGCTCTCGATCACGTGGACTGGTCCGATCGCGTGTTCGAGCTCCTCGGGCGGGACAGCCACGCCCCGCCGTTGAGGTTCCGGGAGCTCGCGACGTTGATGCCGCCGGAGGACGCGGACCGGTTCCTGCGCGCCCTCGGGAACCACCTCGCCTTCGACCAGCCGTTCGATCTCGACGTCCGGATTCGCAGGGAGCCGGCGGATCTTTCCCCGGGCGCGTTTCTCCTGCGAGGCAAGGCGATCCGCGACGCGTACGGGCGCCCCCTGCGGCTCGCGGGCGCGCTCATCGACACGACCTCGCGCCGCGAGGCCGAGGAGGCCCTTCTCCGCGAGGCCGAGTTCCGCAGGGTGCTCCTCGAGAGCGTTTCCGAAGGCGTCGTGGCCTGCGACGGAGCGGGCCGGCTCGTGCTCTTCAACCGCGCGGCGCGCGACTGGCACGGCGCGGCCCCCGAGCCCCTGCGGCAGGAGAGCTGGCCCGAGCGATACGACCTCTTCGAGGACGACGGCACCACCCCGCTCCCGCCGGCCGAGGTGCCCCTCGCGCGGGCGCTCGCCGGAGAGACCGTGAGGGAGCGCCGGATGGCGATCGTGCGGCCCGGCACCCCGGCCCGGCACGTGGTCGCGAGCGGCGGGCCCCTGGCTTCGTCGAGCGGTGAGCGGCTCGGCGCGGTGATCGTGATGCGCGACGTGACGCACGCGCGGGAGGCCGAGGCCCGGCTCCGCCACGAGGCCCTGCACGACGCCCTCACCGGGCTGCCCAACCGGGCGCTCTTCCTGGATCGGCTGCAGCACGCGTTCCGCAAGCGCCGGAGGTCCGAGGAGGACGGCTTCGCCGTGCTGTTCCTGGACCTCGATCGCTTCAAGATCGCCAACGACAGCCTCGGGCATCTCGTGGGCGACGATCTCCTCGTCGCCGTCGCGAGGCGCCTCGAGCGCGCGGTGCGTCCCGGCGACACCGTCGCGCGCTTCGGAGGCGACGAGTTCACGGTGCTCCTGGATCCCGTGCGCGCGCTCGAGGAGGCGGCGAGCGTGGCCGATCGCATCGCCGCCGACCTCTCCGTCCCCGTGAGGGCCGGCGGACGGGACGTCCCCTGCTCGGTGAGCATCGGCATCGCGCTCGGCGGCATCCACGGCAACGGCCCCGACGACCTCCTCCGGAATGCCGACCTCGCGCTCTACCGGGCGAAGGCCGCCGGCCGCGCCCGCCGCGAGGTCTACGAGCCCGCGCTCCGGAGGGACGTGGACGAGCGGCTCGAGCTCGAGCACGGTCTGCGCCACGCGCTCTCGCGGGACGAGCTCACGCTGCACTATCAGCCGGTGCTCGCCGTCTCGGACGGCCGTCTCGTGGGTTTCGAGGCGCTCGTCCGCTGGCGGCATCCGGAGCTGGGTCTCGTGCTGCCGGGCCGCTTCGTCCCCATCGCCGAGGACTGCGGCCTCGCGGCGCCCCTGGGCCGCTGGGCGCTCGTCGAGGCGCTCCTCTCGCTCCAGGCGTGGAAGCGGCACCATCCGGCCGCCGGCTTCCTTCGCGTCTCGGTGAACGTCTCGCCCCGTCACTTCACGGAGGGCGATCTCGTGGCCGACGTGCTCCGCGCGTTCGAGCTCTCCGGCGCGCCCCCGTCGAGCCTCGAGGTCGAGATCACCGAAAGCCTCACGCTCGAGCCCACTCCGCGCGTACGCCGCGTGGTGGAGTGCCTCCGGAACCTCGGCGTCGGGGTGCTCCTCGACGACTTCGGCACGGGCTTCTCCACGTACTCGCTGCTCCAGGCCCTGCCCGTCAGCGCGCTCAAGATCGACCGCAGCTTCATCGCGCGGATGCGCGAGAACCCGGCCGGCGCCGAGATCGTGCGCTCGCTCGTGACGCTCGCCCACGAGCTGCGCATCGAGGTCGTGGCCGAGGGAGTCGAGCTGGCCGGTCAGCTCGACGAGCTTTCACGCCTCGCGTGCGACCGCTTTCAGGGGTTCCTGGTTTCCCCCCCGCGACCCGCGGAGGAGGTGCCCGGGCTCTTCCCGCTCATCGGTCCCGGGCCGGCGTTTCGACCTCGGTGATGAGCCGCGCCGTGCGGTT